>JBKCFW010000083.1:0-4999 GCA_046303675.1 bacterium | reverse complement strand
TCCCTGAAAAGCCTGAAGTATAATTTGAGATATTGGGTGTAAGTGTTGCAACCTTGCCTGCCATTGCTTTCCGCAGATCAGTTGGATTAAAATTTCCGACACCCATGCTGGAAATCAATGTTGCAGCATTTTCTGCACTGTACTTATCGTCAAGCGAATAGTTTGTTAGACCCCCATAACGATATGCAGACAATAAGACCTGATCATTTTTGAACGTTGTTGCTTTCAATGTTACCTTGACACCATTGGATAGCACCAATTCTGTTGTCCCTAACAAAGTATCAACTTTCTTGGTGATAACCTTTCCTGCATTAGGCACTTTTGTCATCAACTCAGTCGAGATTTGCTTTTCTTCATAAGGTTTTATGGAATTATCATTTTGCTTGTTGTCCAACATGGCAATGATCTCTTCCGATTTTGGCAATTTCAGATCAGCGTCTTTATCTGGCGCCATAACAAAAGAAAAACGATTTTTCTCGTTCTTAAATAAGTTTGTAACTGCATTTACTTCATCCAAACCTAATTCAGGCAATAGCTTTTTTACATAACTGAACTCTGCATCTATTCCCGGTACAGTTTCCTCACTAACAAAATTTCTAATGTACTCATCGGCAAATACGGCAGACTCAGTTTTATCACGGTTATTCCATTGACGCTCATACATACTCAGAATATTCTTCTTTGCACGATCAAGCTCTGCACCAGTAAAGCCAAATTTTTTAACCCGCTCAATTTCAGTCAGTGCGGCATCGATTCCTTTTTTAACATCATTTGTTCCGGTACTACCATATATGTTAAACGCTTCATGAAATTTGGCGTAGCTCTCAAAGCCTATGCCAGCATATAAGAAAGGGGGATTTTCTTTTTGGGTGATCTCTCTCAAGCGACCATTCATCATACTTATGTACAGTTGACGCAATAATCCTTTTTTAAAGTCGCCAACAGTTCCTGTCGGTCGGACTTTTTGTGCTGAATAATTAATGGCAAATTCATTTCCTGTAGATTCCTTATCGGTAACCACCATCGCTTTATTTTCCTGATAAGCTGGTACTTCAGCATAAACTCTAGGCCTGGGAGACGAAGGCGATGTCAATCTAGAAAAATATTTGTTGATATACTCCATTGCGTCTTTTGCAGAGATATCACCAACGACAACTACTGCCATCAAATCAGGTCGGTACCAATCGCGATAAAACCGTCTGATTGCATCATGTTTGAAATACTTAATAATACTGTCTTTACCTATCGGAAGGCGATTGGCATACTTTGATCCTTTAAATAACTCAGGATATATCTTTTTGAACATTCTCTCCTCTCCACTTTTGCCTAATCTGCTCTCTTCCAAAATTATTGCTCGCTCACTATCAATATCTTCATCCAGATACGTAACCTGGTGTGCCCAGTCCTCAAGTATTTGAAATCCCTTCTCGATATTTGAAGGTTGATCAGTTGGGATAGGCAATATATATACCGTCTCATCAAATCCAGTATATGCATTAAGATCTCCACCAAATTCAACACCTATTCCTTGTAAAAAGGAAACAATATCATTTTTTTTAAAATTTTTAGTCCCATTAAAAGCCATATGCTCGGCCATGTGGGCCAGTCCCTGCTGATCATCATCTTCCATTATTGATCCAACTTTTACAACAAGCCTCAACTCTACCTTCTTTTCAGGCTTCTTATTTTCCTTAATATAATAGGTGAGTCCATTTTGAAGCGTCCCTTTGATCACTGAAGGATCAATCAGTATTTTATCACCAAGCGTTGATTGCGAAAAAGATGCATTTACAACTAAAACTAAAAGCAATGAATAGAATAATGACTTCATAAAGTAGGATTGAGGCGCAAAGATATATTTCCCACGTTACTTAGTCTTGAGAAAGACGAAATATAAATGTTAAAAAAAGTTAAAGAAGCTCATTAAAAAATTAAATGAAAAGAGGATAACTAGTTTTATTTTTTACTTCCCTAATCACTGCTGATCAACTTTACATTTTTAGTCTCCTTTGATTGCTTTACACGATAACTAAAGCTTAAGTTTATTTGACGGGGTCTAAAGTAACTGTACCCATTGGTCATGAAATTGGGGCCACGAAAAACATTTATGCCTTTGCGGGTATTGAAGAGATCAAGTACATTGAATGTAAGCGTTCCTCTGTCGTTCAACAGATCTCTACTGAAAGAAAGATCAAAAGCGTAAATGGCTTTTCTTCTTCCCTGAACACTTTTCTGTGGTGCATCATAATTAAATCTCAATTGAGCATCCAATTTCTTATTCAAACTAAACCTTGAAGTTTGCCTGGCAAACCAGCTATACGTTTTGGTTTTATAATCGGGTAAAATATTACTACCGTCAATTTTTGCATGAAAAAAATTGAAATTGAAATCATTCTTCCACCAGGAATATGGGGTAAATCCACTTGTAAATTCAATTCCGTAGGCAGACTCAGAAAGTAAATTTTCTGTAATAGTTGTAGAATTACCAAGTTCATCAACTCTTCTTATCCTATCAATCTTATCATTGGTCATTCGGTAATATATTGATGATCCGAAAGAGCCTTTTTCAAATGTTTTGATATGGCCTATTTCAAATACATTGCTGAACTCAGGCTCAAGGTCTGGGTTTCCACTGAAGAAATTTCTGCTATCGGAAAACGTCACATACGGACTTAGATCATTATAAAAAGGTCTTCTGATCCTCCTGCTATAACTCAATTGTAACCCATTCTCCTTTGCCATGTTAAAAGTTAAATGTGCACTTGGAAAAAGATTGACGTATTCCCTGGGGTTTTTCTCATTCGTCTTCTTAAGTGTGGTCTCGACATCGGTCCACTCAGCTCTCACCCCTGCCTGGTAAGAGATCTTACTTGACTTATTACCTACAATCCCATAAGCACTGTGAATATTTTCGTCATAAACAAAAATATTGTCAAGTCCGGGCAAAGGAATAAATGCACCAGATGAATTTTTTTGAGAAACCAGATAATCATTTACCATATTGCGAATGCTGCTCCTCAGCCCGGTTTCAAATTTTCCCTCTTTTCCAATTGGTTTTGTATAGTCGAGCTGAAACAACCACTGCCTTTCAAATTCATCATTTAAAGAATGTTGTACGATCGCTTTCGAAAAAACTTCTGTATCGTTGGGTAAGAAATGGTTCTGCGTAAATGTCTGATCTGAATTTTCCCAATAATCAATGTATTTGATCTCAGCGATCAACTCATGTCCTTTTTGAGTAAATCCTTTTTTGTAATTGAGTGTAACATCTGTATTTGGTTCTATTTCATCTTCATTCTGTGTTCTCTTTACGACTCCTGAAAGGTTGCTCTTGCTAAAAAAATAATCCTCATACCTGATATTCATTAAACGGTTTCCCTGACTCCTCCTGTAGAGATATGCGAGCGTAAGAACACTTTTCTCACTAAAATAATAATCTGCTCCACCTCTTATATTATTATTAAAGCCAGTAAACGATCCTTTACTTCTTTGTTCAAGGATAAAGGTGGTATCAACTCCATAAAGTTCCTGATACAAGGCGCCCGAATAGGGATTGATTCGATAAGAGATCCCGTAGTTAATAAAGAAGTTGATATTTTTCTTTCGATAATTAAGATTGGCTGCTGCTCCAAGATTGGTGGGGGTGCCAGTGATCAATTCAAATGAACCATTAAAACCCTGGCGTTTATCTTTCTTAAGTATTATATTAATGATACCAGCAGATCCTTCTGCCTCGTATCGTGCTGAAGGATTGGTGATGATCTCAACCCGCTCGACCAAACTGGCCTGAAGCATTTGCAATCCGGCACCTCCCTTAATGCTTGTCAAGCCGGATGGTTTCCCATCAATCAATATTCTTACGTTATCACTTCCCCTCAATTTAACGGCACCTTCTGCATCTACAGAAACTGAAGGAATATTCATCAGTATATCTGATGCTGAACCTCCGGCATTCGCAAGATCCTTTCCTACATTGAATATTCTTTTATCAAGTGAAAGTTGCATGAAACTTTTCTCCGCCTGAACAACAACTTCCTTTAAAGTGTTTTGAAAAATAACCATATTGATGACACCAAGATCAGCATGTGTGTTTTTGTCATTTACCTCGATTGGACTTGAAACGAATGAATTGTATCCGATATGATTTACTTCTACAATATATGTTCCGAAAGAAACCTGGAGTTCAAATTTCCCAGTACTGGAGTTGGATATAGTAGACAGGGTATCGTTTCCTATTTTACGGATTATCCGAATACTTGAGGACCCTATAGGTTTATTTGTTGTCGAATCAACTACAACACCCTTGATCATGCCAGTTTTTACAGGCTGTGAAAATGTAAAGACGGCGGAAAAAATAAATCCGGCCAGAAACAAGATCCTTGCGCGCATTGATTTAAGGGTTTAGTCACCGAATTTAATTCATTCCCATGTTATTGCACGCTTTGAAACTATAATAATCGAATAGAAAGGCAGAACATTCTCCAACTATCTAGTGTTATAAAATGAATCAGAAACCTGATACAAATAATGAAAGCAGAAGACATAGATAGGGTGATAGAAATGGCATGGGAGGATAGAACTCCCTTTGAAGCTATTGAGGTCCAATTCGGCTTGAGCGAATCAGAGGTTATCAAACTCATGCGACGAGAGCTCAAAAGAAGCAGTTTCAATCTTTGGCGAAAAAGGGTCAATAGTGGCGTAAGTATCAAACATCTTGCAAAAAGATCTCCTGAAGTTGATCGTTTCAAATGCACCAGACAGCGAACCATCAGCATGAACAAGATCAGTAAACGATGAACTTCCCAACTCAATACAGCGATATACTTGATAGGTTGGACGAAATAGATCCAATTGCCTACGGTAGATCAAGAAATTTTATAGATGGTGCTGTAACTTATCTGTCGCCTTATATATCTAGAGGTGTCATCTCAACCAGACAAATAATGCAGCATGTGATGAAAAAGGGCTACAAGCCTTATCAGATAGAAAAGTTCTTACA
>JBKCFW010000082.1:0-29464 GCA_046303675.1 bacterium | reverse complement strand
CCTTTTGCCGCACACAAAAAAGAATCCTTCTGACAAATTATTCTTCCATCCAGCTCTTGAAGGTCGAGTGGAATGATCTTTCCGGGGTAGGGGGACGCAAATGACACTCTCTTCTTTTCGTTGGATGCATTGGTGAAAGCGGTCATAAACAGACTTTCACCGGTAAGCAGTCTTTTTCCTGCAGAGAATAATTTCCCGAGTACGCCTTTATCTTGTCCTGATCCATCACCAAATATGGTTTGCATTTGCACACCATCGTCCATCATCATAAAGCTTCCTGCTTCTGCGATGGCTGTTTCACTTGGATCAAGTTCAACTTCGACATATTGCATTTCTTCACCGACTATCTTATAGTCGATCTCATGATTGGAGCGGGTAGAGTAGGATTCCATACGGTTATTTTTTTATTATAAGTGAGTAGCAGACAATCTGTTTAGGCTAAACTAAACAAATTGTCTGTTTGTTTCAAGATTGAATTTTATTGCTGACCATTCCAAACAGGTTTTCCCTTTATTTTTCTGACCAGGTATACAACGCCGGTCAGTATAAAAAACAAAGGACCAAGCAGACCGAGTATAGAAACCCATCTGCCTTTATAAAAATTGTTCATTGGTCTTTTCAATCGTTCTGCAATGAGGTACATAGCTGGTACGACAAGCAGTGTCATGAAGAACGCAACGATAAGTCCCCATATTAATGTGAGTGCAAGTGGCTTCCAGAACACTGCATTGTCGCCTCCAAAGAATATATGTGGATTCCAATCAGTCAGCAACGTAACAAAGTTGATATTAAAACCAACTGCGAGTGGGATGAGGGCAAGGATGGCTGCTAGTGCGGTAAGCAATACAGGAACGATCCTTGTTTTTCCTGCTTCGATAACAGCAGCTCTGGTTTTCATCCCCCTGGATCTCAGTTCGTCTGCAAATTCGATCACCAGGATACCATTTTTAACCACGATTCCTGAAAGTCCGATGATTCCAATACCGGTGGTTACC
This sequence comes from bacterium, assembly GCA_046303675.1. Lineage (GTDB taxonomy): Bacteria > Bacteroidota > Bacteroidia > Chitinophagales > Chitinophagaceae > Pollutibacter. The sequence goes on along the minus strand of JBKCFW010000082.1, from coordinate 28,469 downwards.
ACCGCGAATGTGGATCGTGTGATTGCGTATCCTATCAACACACCTATGACACTGAAGAAGATCTCCGAGAGTACGATCATGGTTCTGCTGTAAGAGTTGAATTGCAGAATGAGTATCAGTAAGATCAGCGCAATGGCTGTGAACAATGCAGTTTGCAGAAAAGCGGCAGTTTCAGCCAGCTGTTCTCCTTCTCCAGTCTGGCGAATAGTTACACCTTCGGGTTTTGACTTGAATGCATCGATTTGTTTTTTAATTTCTTCATTAACAGCTTGTGGTGTGTAGCCTTGTGATTGCAGCACATTTGAGAAGATGGTGATTACACGCTTCTGTTCTTTTCTTTTAATGCTTCCGTAGGTACTGCTCAAATCGGTCTTGACTACAGAGCTTATCGGCACCTGCTTAATTTGTCCGCTTGTGAAATCACGATAAGTGATCTTCATGTTCAACAACTCTGACAAGGTTTTTCTTTGTTCAGCGGTGTTGCGAACGATGATTTTGTATTCCTCTTCACCAATTTTTAGTTTAGATATTTCTTTACCAAACAGGGCTGTACGTATTTCCATTCCGATCTGACCTGTTGAAATACCTTGCATCAATGCGCGTTCACGATCGATGGTGATCCCTATTTCAGGATTGGTAAAATCTACATCAATTTTCAACTCTTCAACCCCCGCAATATTTTTATCATTCAGGTAATTTCTGAGATTGATCGCTGTACTGGTCAGTTCCTCAAAATCATCGCCGGATACTTCAATGTTGATCGGAGATTGTGTGGGCGGACCATTACCTTCCTGGTTTACACTGATCTCTGCTGAGGGTATATTTTTTACCACAGAACGAATTTCGTCAAGGTATGGTTTGGTTTCTTTGCCATCTCTTTCTTCAAATGGTACAAAGTTGATCTGTACTCTTCCCAGTTCAGGGCGTGTACTTCTGTCTCCACTGTTCGGATCACTGGCACCAACTGCTACGTTTGCGATCACGCTTTCAACAAGTGGGTTTTTCTTGCCCTCATCAACACCGAGTACTTTGTTGATGCGACTTTCCAGCAATTGAACTACAGAGTCGGTGTATGTAACGTCAGTTCCTGCAGGAAGTTTCAGATACACGTAAATCGTATTGGGATCTCCCTGAGGGAAAAGAACGACCGGCACATTTCTCATTCCAAAAAAGATGAATGAGAAGATCAACAGTGCAAATGTTGCAATAAGTATTTTAACGGGTCTCCAACCTTTTGTGGTCCATGTCAGTAATTTCTCATAACTGTTCATCATCGCAGGCAACAACTTCTCCTGAAAATTTTTAATTGCATCAGTAAGTACGTATGCATTCAGGATCATCAGTGCTGCAAAAATCAAGAAAAGATTTCCGAACAGGCGATAGTTTTCCTGATCACTTCCATAGCCAACAAGATCGAAGAGAAATCCAACTGAGATGAATATCCAAAGGAGTGGTTTTCTGAATACATCCGATTTATTTTTTCGATCATCATCTTCATGCGTCATGAAATCAACAGCAAAAACAGGGTTCATGATGTACGCTACGATCAGTGATGCGGTAAGTGTGAAGATCAGCATCGTTGGGAGATAGATCATGAATTTTCCAATGATCCCAGGCCAGAAGAGCAGCGGTATGAATGGTGCGAGTGTTGTAAGAGTTCCGGCAAGTACAGGAACAAATACTTCGCCAGCGGCATATTTAGCTGCTTGTGTTGCATTTATTTTTCCTTTACCCTGTACAAAGATCCTGTGCGTATTTTCAATCACCACAATAGCATCATCCACCACAATACCTAATCCAAACAAGAGTGCAAACAACACGATGAAGTTCAAGGTAACATTTGATCCAACGATGAAGTCGGCGGAGGGTAGAAAAATAAATGCCAAGAACATGCTGAGCGGCACAGACAACGCCACAAAAAACGAGTTGGTCACGCCCATGAAGAACATCAGGATGATCATCACTAGAATGAACCCAATGATGATGGAATTAACCAGCTCGTTGAAAGCCGCAGAGGCCTTGATACTCAGATCAGCAGTGATGTTGATGGCCAGGTCCTTAGGGAATACATCCCTTTTCATTTCTGCTACGATATTGTTGATCTTTTCGGAGGCGTTGATCAGATTTTCACCTGATCGTTTGATCACACTCAAAGTCACTACCATTTTGCCATTCAGCCTGGCATAGCTTTCTTTTTCCTTTACTGTATCTGTTATACTGGCGATATCACGCAAGTAAATGGGTGAGCCGTATATATTTTTTACGATCACATTATTCAAGTCCATGGCAGAATTGAATTGACCACTCACCCTCAATGTTCTTTTTTGATCGCCAACTGCAAGTAATCCTCCTGAAATGTCTGCATTCTCCCGTTGAATGGCTTGCTCAACATCCATGAAACCCACTTTTGCAGCTTCCATTTTATACCTGTCCATATTGATCTGGATCTCTCTCTCGGGAGCACCTACCATATCAATTCTGCTGATCTCCGTCAATTCTTCTATTCTGTCTTTGAGTTCTTCTGCAAATTCTCCAAGCTTGACTGCATCGTAATCGCCGCTGACGTTGACTGACATGATCGGCAATTCAGATAGACTGATCTCCTGCACCACCGGCTCTTGTGTAAGGTCATTCGGAAGGTCTTTTTTGGCCTTGTCTACGGCATCACGAATTTTTTGCAGTGCCACATCCGTTTTTACGGATGTACTGAATTCAATGATGATGGCAGAGAAATCTTGCAGTGAAGTAGAAGTTATTTTATTGATCTTTACTCCGGTGATCCCTTTGAGTTGTTTTTCTATTGGTCTTGTAACCAGACTTTCAATTTCTTTCGGCGAGTTACCGATGTATACGGTTTGTACATATATATTCGGGATCACCACATCGGGGAACTGTTCTTTGGGAAAAGAATTGAACAGTGAAATGCCCCAGATGGAAATGATCAGTGTAATCAGGTATACTGCTGTTTTATTTCTGATCGCCCAATTGGTTGGACCAAACGACTTTTCATTTTGCAGCAGGTTGAATTCCGGCTTATTGTTTGATGATTTGAGCATGATACTTATTTTGAATGATCGCTTTTGCGGATTGTAGAAATCAGTTTGTTGGGGTTGTGATCAGCTGTCCGTCATACAGACCCTGAAATCCTTTAGTGATCAGCTTATCGCCGGTTGTCAAACCTGATTTTACTTCGATCATCTCGTCATAAAATTCTCCGATTGTCACACTTTTTTTTCTGGCAACAGGTTTCCCGTTTTCCTTGTCCAGGATATATACATATTTACCTTTTTCGTCTGTCTGTACTGTCTGAACGGGAACCACGATCGTATTTTTTGATTCATGATCAAGGATCTTTACAATGGCCACCTGGTTTGGTTTTATTCCAGCGTTCGCACTCAATTTACTTTCTGCAATAAAGCTTCTTGAGTTTACATTGATGGTTTCGCTGATCAGACTGATGGTTGAGTTGAATGTTTTGTTGAGGTCAGGTACGGTGATGTTAACCGGCATTCCCTTTCTTACTTTTACCACGTAATTTTCAGGAACTTCAACAACCGCTTTCAAAGCACTTGGGTTAACAATGGTGATCCCTGCCATTGGAGATCCCATGAACGTTTCTCCAACCCTGATGCTCACTGTTTCTACCACACCGGATACTTCAGCGTATACAAGCGTAGTGCTCAACTGTTCTTTTACAAGTGAAAGTTGTTTTTCCAGTGCATCCACATTGTTTTTCGCTGATAGATATTGTACTTCTGTGCCAATTCCTTCCTCCCATAAATTTTCCTGACGGGTGAAGATGTTTTTAGCAAATGCAAGTTGACTTTCCACTTGTTTGATGCTCTGCTGGATAATGCCATCCTCCAGTTTCATGAGCAGCTGGCCTTTTTTTACCTTGTCACCTTGCTTTACATAAATTGACTTCACTTGTCCACCCATGCCTCTTGGTGTAACATAGTATACATCTTCTGTCATGATCTTTCCTTGCAGATCGATGTAATGAGCAAAGTCGCTTTTTTTCAGTTCACTTATTTCAACAAGCTTACTCTTTTCTGGTGCTCCATCTCCTCCCATCTTACTGATCTCTGATTCCAGTATGTTGATTTTTTCTGAAAGTGCATCACGTTCTTTCATTAATTGTTCCAACTCAGTTTTCTTAGCACTGACATCTTTATTGTTTTCTTTTGTATCAGAGCATGCAGCGAGTGTGAACAGTACACAGATGATAAATAACTTTTTCATATTTGTTGTTTATTCTTTTATTAGAGTTTTCCCAGTGCTTTTGTATAAGCGATTTTTGCGTTTACGGCATCGTAGAGTGATTGGAAATAGTTTGACTGTGCAGTTTCGAGTTCTGTTTCAGTTTGCAGCAGCTCAAAACTTGATCCAAGTCCTTGCTCATATTTTTTCTTGGTGGTATTATAAACTCTGTCAGCCAGTTGCACATTGCGTTCTTGCACGTCGAGTGATGAAAGTGCGTTTTTAAACATGATGGATGATGCAGTAAGTTGAAGGTCTATTGCCCGTTGAACATTTTCAATGGTATTTTTTGTTTTTTGCAGGTTCAGGTTTGCCTGTCGAGTTCTTTGTAATTTCTGACCGGCATCAAATATTGGAAGATTCAGGTTGAGTCCCCATACAGAAGTTTTGAACCATTGTTGGTTTGAATCAAAAAAGTTGAACGATTGTCTCAATGCATTCTTGCTGTAACTCCAGTAAGTGGATATCGTAGGCAGGTAAGCAAGTTTATTTCTTTTGAGGTCCAGGCCCTGCAGGTCTTGCACAACATTCAATAACTGAATTTCTTTTCTGTCGTTGTAGTTGAAGCCGGCGAGTTCTAGCAGATCTTTTTTCACCAGATCGACAGACAAGGAGTCGGTCAGCATCAACGTATCTTTTTGCTCGATCGCCAATGCAAACTTCATGGATGCATAACCTATTTCAATCAGTTTTTCTATCTGCGATGCTGAAGTGGTCAGGTTGTTCAACGTAACCTGTGTTTTGTCTATATCTAATTTTTCAGCAAAGCCATTTTTATAAAGTTTCTCCTGATCGTTTTTTAGTTTTTCCAGTCTCTTTATGCTTTCATCCAGAAAATGTTTTCTTTTCTCGGCGATCAATACACTGTAATAGGATCTATACACATTACTCTTTACAGAGTCTTCCATCACTTTAATGTTGGCTTCAGTGAAGTCCACTGCTTTCTTTCTGGCTTTGATCGCAATGAACAGATCCGGCTGAAATAAAAGTTGCTGGAATTGAGCGCCTGCTGAGGTTTGCCAGGGCACACCAAATTGTGCCGGGAAAAACTGAGCTGGATCGTTGGGTTTCGTAATGGGGTTGCCGGTTCCATTTCTCACTCCGTTATCTACGAGCACCTGGTATACGGAAGGTGAAATGAAGTCGGGCAGCAAGGTTACCGGTATACTGAAGAAGTGTTGCATTTGAACACTTCCGTTGACCTGCGGCATTGCCTGGGCGATGTATTCACGATTTTTTGCGATCTGAAGTTCACGATCTATTTGCAGGTTCTTGATGTCTGTTACATTTTTCAACGCCAGCGCAGCTGCTTGGTCTGCTGAGAGACTGTATTTCTGCTGGGCAGTGATGTTGGTGTTAACCAACCAGACCATTGTGAAAAGAATTAGTCCTCTACTAATCATAGTTCCTAGTTTATTATCCATTTGTTGTTTCTTTCTTTTTTATACGCTTCAATTTTGTTGAATCCTTTTTCAGTGGATACACCATAGAGGAAGTTCTCTATCATGATCAGGGTCACTTCCGCTGCATTGTATTTATCCGGTGGGAATGCTTCGAGATTAAAAGCGAGCATCATAGATTCGAGCCTGAATTTTGACAGTACGTCAATATTGATGTCTGGCCTGTAGTTACCTTCTTTTACCCCTTTTTCAAGGTTGTTGGCAATGATGTTTATCAGAAAATTGTTTCTGTATTCCATGAATCGCTTAAATGCGTTGAAATGAAATTTCTGCATATCAAACAGCACAATGGAATTGATATTTCTGAACTGTTCAACCACCATTTCCATTGTTTTGAAAATTTCATGCACGGCATTTTCGGCAGTATTGCAGAGGTTTATGCAATCATTTTGCATTCTGTTGGTTTCTGCAAGCACGATCGATTCAACGAGTTCGTCCTTATCCGTAAAGTGTTGATAGATCGTTTTTTTTGATATCCCCATATGACTGGCGATATCATCCATGGACACTGAACGAATACCCAGTCTGAAGAAAAGGGCCCGGGCTTGTTCTATTATGCGTTGTTTAACATCCATGTTTAAACATTAGACGCAAAACTAAAGAAACTTTATTTGGGAAAAAAGTTTCTGTGTAAGAAATTCCTGGAAAATACCTTTCCGCATGGAGTGTGATTAAACCGCTTGATTTTGTCATTTTCACCCAAAAACCGCTGATTTTACTCATTTTATGCTTAAAAAGGGGTGTATATTTGTGAAAATCAGCAAAATGAAACCATTCCGGCCAAGTAAAATGATCTACTATTTTTTCCAGGGTCTGGTCATTTTGGCACCTATTGTGATCACCGTCTGGGCCGTTATTTCCCTTTTTAACCTGATAGACGATATCCTGCCTAATTTGTTACATGTACTTTTTCCGGAGCTGGTCAAATTAGATGTTAACGGGTATCCAGAGAAGATACCCGGACTGGGTTTTTTGATTGTGATCATTATTGTATTCCTGGTCGGCTACATCTCCTCCTCATTTGTTGTGTCAAAGCTTGTCGAACTATTTGACAGTGTTCTTGAGAGGACGCCTGGCATTAAAATAATTTACTCCACGGTGAAGGATTTTTTGGAGGCCTTTGCCGGGAACAAAAGAAAGTTCAACAAACCCGTTTTGGTATCCATTGAATCGGCGGATGTATGGCGTTTGGGGTTTTTGACACAGACTGACCTAGAGCACTTCGGACTTAAGGAACATGTTACTGTCTATTTGCCACACTCCTACGCTTTTTCTGGTATCACCTATTTTGTGAAGCGTGACAGGGTGCGCATACTTGATGATGTTGGATCTGCGGATGCCATGAAATTTATTATTTCAGGTGGAGTTACAGACATTGGTGAACATGAACATGGGGGAGTACAGGGGAATGACAAAGCATAACCATCCACTAATTATAGCGCTCTTTTTTTTCTTTCTTTTATTGCTACCCAGTGTTAAGCTGCACTCTTGGGGATTCTTTGGCCACAGACACATCAACTATCATGCTGTATTTCTTTTACCGCCTGAGTTGTATGCTTTCTATAAAAAAAATATCGACTATCTGGCAGATCATTCAGTGGATCCAGACAAGCGTCGTTATGCTATACCTGAGGAGGGGCCAAGGCATTACATTGATATGGATCACTATACTGCAGATGCATACAAGACATTGCCTAGAAACTTGGAAACTGCTGTGAAATTGTATTCGGCTGACAGCCTGCATGCTCATGGCATTGCTCCCTGGTGGATCATGAAGATGTATGGTCGCTTGAAAAGGGCATTTCTTGAGTGTGATGCTGAAAAGATCCTGAGTGTCTCTGCTGATATTGGACATTATATAGCAGACATTCATGTGCCGCTTCATGCCAATAGTAACCACAATGGACAAAAGAGCGATCAACATGGCATCCATGCTTTTTGGGAGAGCAGACTGCCTGAGCTTTATGCCGTGCGTCAATATGATATGTTGATTGGTAGGGCGTACTATCTTTCCAGCCCTGCAGAATTCATTTGGCAGCGGGTGCATGAAAGTGCCCTTGCCTCGGATACTGTCTTGTCCATTGAGAAAAAAATTTCACGACAAGTTGCTCCTGACAAACGGTTTGCTTACGAAAATCGAAATGGTGTTGTGGTCAGACAATATGCTGAGCGTTATGCTGCGCTCTACCATGCACGTCTGAATGGGATGGTAGAAAGACGGATGCGTGATGCGATTGCCGCCGTTGCATCATTCTGGTTCACGGCATGGGTAGATGCAGGTCAGCCTGATATTTCAGCACTGGTCTTCAGTAAGGATCAGCAAACAATAAGCTCATCATTAGACACTTTGCAGTCGGCCTGGTTGAAGGGTAATATCATCGGTCGAACATGCACAAATTAAGTATCTTCGCAACGCTGCTTAAAAGAATTTTCAGCAAGTATTCCGATGATGAAACATAATTTCAATGCAGGGCCCAGCATCCTCCCAAGAGAAGTTTTTGAAGAGGCCAGCAAGGCTATTCTGAATTTTAATGAGACAGGATTGTCCATTCTCGAAATTGGGCATAGAACTCCTCTTTTTGAATCTGTACTCAATGAGGCGGTCGACCTAATGAAGGAGCTCATGGCACTGGATTCCAACAAAGAGGTTCTTTTTCTTCATGGCGGTGCCTCAACCCAGTTTTTTCAGGTACCAATGAATTTCCTTTCAAAGGATACAAAAGCGGCATACCTTGATTGCGGTATCTGGGGAACAAAAGCCATCAAAGAAGCAAAGCAATTTGGTCAGGTTGAAGTTGTCGCCTCTTCGAAGGATAAAAACTACAGTTATATACCTTCTGATTTTTCTGTTCCTAATGACGTACAATACTTTCACTACACCACCAACAATACGGTCGAAGGAACACAAATGCATCATGTGCCAGATGTTACAGTCCCGCTGATTGCAGATATGAGCAGTGATATCCTTAGTTGCTCAATGGATTTCAATAAGTTTTCTTTCATCTATGCAGGAGCACAAAAAAATATTGGTGCTGCAGGTGTTAATATTGTGATTGCAGACAAGCGTTTTCTTGAAACAGCTAATGCAGGTCTTCCTTCTATGATGGACTATCGCCAACATGTTGCGAACGGCTCCATGTTGAACACACCACCAGTATTTGCTATTTATGTCTGCCTGCTCACCCTTCGCTGGCTCAAAAAGCTGGGCGGGATCCAAGCTGTTGAAAAATTGAATACTGATAAGGCTAGTTTGTTGTACAACACAATAGAACAGTTGCCCTTATTCCATCTTCCTGTTCCAAAAGCCGACCGAAGCAACATGAATGCAGTCTTTACCATGAAAGATCCTGAACACGAAGAGCTATTTATCCGCAGGTGCAAAGAAGAAGGAATGGTAGGGGTGAAAGGTCACCGCAGTGTTGGTGGATTCAGGGTGTCCATGTACAACGCATTGCCCCTCAGCAGTGTTGTGGCCATCACTGAATTGATGAAGGATTTCTCAAATAAATATGGAGCTTAATACACAAAGAATAATATAATGGCAGTAATATTTCCATTCAAGGCTGTAAGGCCAAAAATTGAATTTGCAGCTGAGGTGGCCTCTCCGCCTTATGATGTGCTTTCCAGCGAAGAGGCACGCGAGGCAGCAAAACCTTTTCCTCATTCTTTTCTTCATGTGACGAAGTCTGAGATCGATATGCCGGCAGACCTGAACATTTATGATCCTGCTGTATATGCAAAAGCAAAAGAGAATCTGAATGCCATGCTGCAGAAAGGCGTGTTGTTCAAAGAAGAAAAGCCTTGTTATTACATCTATGAGCTGATCATGGATGGCAGAAGTCAAACCGGTCTGGTTTGTTGCTCATCCGTGGATGATTATGATAACGGAGTGATCAAAAAGCATGAGTTCACGCGCCCGGAGAAGGAACAAGACAGGATCAATCACATCAGGATCAGTGGTGCGCAGACTGGAAATGTTTTTCTTGCATACCGCAATGTGAGCACGCTGGATCAATTGATAAAAGAATGGAAGAGTGCTCATTCACCTGTTTATGATTTCAAGGCTGAAGATCAGATTGAACACCGCATCTGGGTTATCGATCAACAGGATAGTATAGAACAGATCAGTACTATTTTTCTTCATCAAGTACCCTGCACCTATATAGCAGATGGACATCATCGTGCTGCCAGTGCAGCCAAGGTGCGCGATACAGCAGGAGCAGGACCTGAAGCTGATAAATTTCTAACGACCTTGTTCCCTGCAGCAGAACTAAAGATCATGCCGTATAACAGGGTAGTGAAAGATCTGAATGGACTCGATGAAGAAGAGTTTATCAGTGCGTTGCAGGATGACTTCATGATTTCAAGTTCTGATGTTCCCGTTGATCCCGCCTCTTTGCATGAGTTTGGTATGTATATCAATCACAAGTGGTATCATCTCACTTCCATAGAAGGAACCTATACTACAGATCCGATAGGAATTCTTGATGTTTCTATCTTCTCAACGAATGTGTTGGAAAAAATATTGGATATTCAAGATCAGCGAACTGATAAGCGAATAGATTTTGTGGGAGGTATCAGGGGGTTGAGAGAACTTGAGAAGCGAGTGGACAATGGTGAAATGAAAGTGGCTTTCAGCTTTTACCCTGTAAGCATTGAGCAACTATTCAATATTGCCGATAGCGGTAACGTAATGCCACCCAAGAGTACATGGTTTGAACCAAAGCTTCGTGATGGTTTGTTAACACACCTTATTTAGTTAACTTGAATGAACAATGCGTAATCTACTCACCTGTTTGTTGCTGGTTATACTGACACCTGTTGTTGCTCAGCAGACTGTTGCAGAGCTCAGACAGACTGCGATGAGTTTTCAGCGACAGGGAGATTATAGCAATACCCTGATGGTGTTGAGCAAAGCACTTGAAAAAGAACCATCAAACCTTACCCTGCTTAAGGACATGGCCTATACTTATTATTTGGCAGGTGAGCTGGGCCGTGCAGCTGATAGAATAAATCCACTTATTGAATTGCCAGAGGCTGATGAGCAGGTGTTTCAGATTGCAGGAACAATTTACAAGGATGCACAGGAGTTTAAGCAGGCAGAAAAAATTTACAAACGCGGACTAAAACAATTTCCAAATAGCGGTCCGCTGTATAGCGAATATGGTGAATTGTTATGGGGACTTAAAAGACCCACCGAGGCAATAGCATCATGGGAAGCGGGCATAAACTCAGATCCTTCTTACTCGGGTAACTATTATCATGCAGCTAAATTTTATTTCGCTGCTGTTGATATGGCAAGAAGTATTGTGTATGCCGAAATCTTTGTGAATCTTGAAAGTTATTCTGTACGTACTGCAGAGATAAAAATGCTCTTACTTGAATCCTATAAGAAAGCCTTCACTGCCGGTACAACGAAGCAATATTTTGTAAAGCCAACAACACCATTTGAAGCTAAGTTCAATGAGATCTTACAAAAGCAGTCAACCTTGGCATTAAGAGGAATCACCCCTGAGACGCTGCTCATCATCAGAGCCCGTTTCATTCTGGATTGGTTCAACGGCGGTGGCAGTAGCTATACTCACCAGCTTTTCTCAAACATGCAATACATCTTGCGCGAAGGATTGTTTGAGGCATATAACCAGTGGTTGTTCGGCACAGTCACTGATGCGGTTTCTTATCAGCACTGGACAAGAACACATCAGGAGGAGTACTCAAGATTCAGCCGATATCAACAGAGCAAAATATTTCGAATGCCCTCAGGTCAGCATTATTTCTGATCCTCCTCTGCATAAATACGCTCCACTGCATCGGCGTATTTCTCCATGATCACTTTTCGCTTAAGCTTCAACGTTGGTGTTAGCTCACCTCCGCCGATGGTCCATTCGCTGTTCAGTAACTCAAATTTCTTCACCTGCTCCACCGGGTTAAACAATGAGTTGTATTTTTCTACAACTGATTTGTAGAGTTCGATCACTTTCGGATGTTGAAGTACTTCCTGTTTGTTGTCGTTCGCTATTCCGTTTTTTTCACACCATGTCTTTAGACTCTCCATTGCAGGAACAATAAGGGCACCGGTGAATTTTCTTTCAGCACCCACCACCATCATTTGCTCGATGTATGGCGACTCTTTCATTTTATTTTCTATAGGTTGTGGGGCTACATATTTTCCACCACTGGTTTTGAATATCTCTTTTTTCCTGTCGGTGATTTTAAGAAAACGTTGATCAACCCAAACGCCTATGTCACCTGTGTGAAACCATCCTTCATTGTCTATGCATTCAGCAGTGAGATCAGGACGTTTGTAATACCCCATCATCACATTGGATCCGCGGCAACAGATCTCTCCGTCTTCTGCAAGTTTCACTTCAACATTTTTGATCACGTTGCCAACAGTTCCGAATTTTCTTCCGAAAGGTTCGAATCGGTTTACGCTGATCACCGGTGAGGTTTCTGTCAAACCATAGCCTTCCATGATCACCAGTTTTGCGGCTGTGAATATTCTGAGTAATCTTACCTGGCAGGCTGCAGCACCTGTAACAATTGCTCTCACATTTCCTCCTAATGCCTCACGCCATTTAGAGAAAATAAGTTTGTTGGCAATGGCAAGCTGGATGTTGTACCACACCCCCAGGTTCTTATCTATTTCATATCTGTTGCCAAGTGAAACTGCCCAGAAAAACATCGCTTTTTTGATCCCGGTCAATTCTCTTCCCTTGTTGATAATGCGTTCATATACCTTCTCAAGCAGGCGAGGTACTGTTGAAAACAGTGTGGGTTTTACTTCTCGAAGATTATCACCTACCGTATCAAGACTTTCTGCATAGTAAATGGAAACACCTCTGTAAATATATATGTAGCTCACCATCCGCTCGAAAATATGATTCAGCGGAAGAAAGCTCAATGAACGATCATTTGATCCGCAGATGGGTTCGAGGATCTCTTCTACGTTTTTGATGTTATCAAGAATATTATGATGGCTTAACATCACACCCTTTGGGAAACCTGTAGTTCCTGATGTGTAGAGTATCGTTGCAAGCTCATCACTTTTTATCCTGTCTTTAGAAGCCTTTAGCTTGTTCAGATCTTCAGCAGTGCCGCTGTGCAGCAGTTCTTTCCAGTTCAAGGCTTTCTGTAAAGGATTGAAGGAATATACGGCCTGTACTGTTGGTGTTTTATCACGAATGGATTGCACTTTTTCGTACAGTTCCTGATCACTTACAAACACCAGTTTTATCGAGGCGTCATTCAGAATGAATTCTAGTTCATTCACATTGATGGTGGGATATATTGGTGTAAGTACAGCTCCTGTTTGCTGAACAGCAAGGTCGAGTATTAGCCACTCTGGTCTGTTGTTGCTCAGTATTGCAACTTTATCTCTTCCCTCGATGCTGCCATCCTGATATCCTATGCCTGCGTGCATCAGACCCATGCTAAGGCTATCCACAAGTTGCTTAATTTCTTTGGTGCTGTATTTTCTCCAAAGTCCATCTTCCTTTGCAGCAAACATGTCTTCTTTGGTGTACTTTTCAAGTTGCCAGTCGATGCAGTCAAATAATCTTGTCGGACTCTTGATCATAAGGACAAGTTTTGTTTTGGTTAAGTTAATGAATTGAAATGGTCTTTGATTTGAGCGTCTCTGTGAAATAGAATTTCAATTCAAGTTTAAGATAGTAAAATTCTGTTAGGTGTATTTGATTTAGTTCATCTTAATAATGCTTTTGGAACTTCCTTCTTCAACAAGTTTTTATATATGAATGTGTTGTTTTCATTTGTTGAGTGTGCATTTTGAGGACCTCCCCATCCATGTCTGCCGCCCGGGTAGAGCATGAACTCAAAGTGTTTTTTTGATTCCTGGAATTTTTTTATGAGTTGAAGACTGTTTTGCATGTGCACATTATCATCCATTGTCCCATGATAAATGCGCAGTAATCCCTTGTATTTTTCAGCATGACTCATGATTGATGAGGTCTTATACCCCTCTGGGTTTTCTTTGGGCGTATCCATGAATCGTTCAGTGTAATGGGTGTCGTAGAGCGACCAATCAGTCACACTTCCTCCAGCCAGTCCATGTGTGAAATATTCCGCTCCTGCAGTAAGTGCCATGCAGGTCATATATCCTCCATAGCTAAATCCTGCGATGCACACCCTGGTGGGATCAGCTCCTTTTTTTCGCAGCCATTTGACGATAGTGATCCAGTCTTTAAGCTCCCAGCTGCCAAGGTTTCTGTGTAAATAGTTCATTCCCTTTTTCCCAAAATGACCACTTGCACGGTGATCCATAGCCACTTGGATCAAGCCTTCTTTTGCCCACCATTGTGTTAGTCCACCGAACTGCCATCCATCACGCACGGTGCCTGCATTCGGACCCCCATAAATGTTGATCATAACAGGATATTGTTTGCTGCTGTCATAATTCAAAGGCCATGTGATACGGATCGGAAGTTGAAACAATCCATCATCTGAAGGGATGCGTATGATCTCTGTTTTTCCGATAAGATAATTATCAAACTCCGGGCCTTTGCTATCTCCCAGTGTTGCAATGATCTTTCCTTTGTTGTTCACCAGTGCTATTTTATCAGGAGTTTCTGCATTGGAATAACGGGTGATAAAATAGCTACCGTTGGGAGAGAGGTCTATCATATGGGTGAAGTCGCCAAATGTCAACCGCATTTGATTTTTACCATCAAGACCAACACGGTAGAGGTCAATTTTCGTGGAGTTATTTGCCTTGGAGGTGTAATAAATGATATTGGCAATCGTGTCGATATGCTGAATTTCTGTCGCCCAGTTCTCACCCGTTGTGATCTTATTTTTCAGCGTACCATCCGGGTTGTGCCAATACAATTGTTCCCATCCATCTTTATCACTTTTGATGATGAAACCTTTGTTGGCATGAAGAAAGTGTATCCTTTCACCCTCATCATCAAGGTTGATCCATGTCGATTGATTTTCCAGGTAGATCAATTTCTTTTTTCCGTTGCCGGGATCAACTCCATACACCAACAAGGAGTCTTGTCCACGGTTCATCCATTGAATCCAAACACTTTTGCCATCGGGGGTCCAATAAGGCTGTCCAAAGTACTGATCATTATTTTCATCAACATCAGCCCAGGTTGTTTCACTGCCATTAGCCGATGTGATGCCAATACGTACTGTAGGATTTGGGTCTCCTGCTTTTGGATAGCGTGTATTTTCTGAATAACCATGTTGTCCGCTTTCTCCATAAATGGGAAATAGCGGCACCTTGCTGTCATTCATGCGCATGAAGCAAATGTTTTTGCTATCCGGACTCCACCAAAATGATTTGTATTTTGAAGCACGTCCGAGTATTTCTTCATAATACACCCAACTGGCATATCCGTTCAAAATGAGGTCATTCCCATCATGTGTTAATTGGTATTCTTTATTTGATGCTATGTGTATTGTAAATAGGTTGTTGTTTCTTGTGAAGGCAACCCATTGGTTGTCTGGTGAAAGGGTAGGATTAATTTCAACTTCCGGAGTTTTGGTAAGTTGTTTTGGTTGATCATCATCCATGTTTACAACAACGTCACCTTTTATGACGGACACTGAAACAACGGGTATCTTGTTTGAATTCAATTGATCTCTACTGGAAAGCGTTTCTTTTCCTGTCTTGCAGTCTACCATGTACACTTTCAAAGAAGAGTCAGGGTGATTTTTTTTCTCTAACAGGAAGTGCGTATCATCGATCCACCCTATGATCTGAGGCAAGGATATGGTTATTCCGGTTTTTTCTCCTCCCAACAATTGTTTTTCTGTCAATTGTTTTTTCTGGGCCATCAGGCTGTACTGGATCAACATCAGCAGACCGGTCAGTAGAAAGGGTAATCTTTTGTTCATTGTATTGTTAGTTATTGATGATCAGATATGCGTTCATATCGCCGCACAATTTAATTGCTAATCATTACATAATGCCACTCTTTTTGTTCAATTTTTGAGGTTTTAGAGCCGCTTTAACGAACTGCCTGACACCTGATCTTCATCCATTTCTTTTTCCATGCCATCCTGTGAATACTTTTTTGATTAACTTAGGTTATGACTTTCAAGAATAAAGTAGCCTTAATTACAGGAGCCACCAGAGGGATAGGGAAAGCTATTGCCATGAAGTTGGCGGGCGAGGGTGCCTCCGTGATCATTGCTGCTAAATCTGTTGAGGAGAACCCTAAGCTTGGTGGGACGATTTTTTCAGTGGCAAAAGAAATTGAAGATGCTGGCGGGAAGGCACTCCCTGTTCAGTGTGATATCAGGTTTGAAGATCAGATCATCAATGCAATCACGAAAGGTGCTGAGGCATTCGGGGGAATTGATATACTGGTAAATAATGCTTCCGCCATTTCCCTGACCACCACTGAGAATACAGATACGAAACGATTTGACCTGATGCATGACATCAATGTGCGTGGCACATTTCTTGTATCAAAGCATTGTATTGATCTGCTCAAGAAATCGACAAATCCTCATATTCTTAATTTATCACCACCCATTAACATGGATAAAAAATGGTTTGGTGGCCACGTTGCTTATACCATGAGCAAGTACAATATGAGTATGATAGTGCTGGGGCTTTCAGAAGAGTTGAAACAATACAGGATCGCAGCCAATGCACTCTGGCCCAAGACTACCATTGCTACAGCAGCTGTTCAAAATTTGCTTGGAGGTGAGATGTTGATGAGGATGAGCAGAAAGCCGGAGATAATCGCAGATGCAGCCTTTCATATTCTGAAAAGACCTTCCGGTGAGTGTACCGGGAATTTCTTTATAGATGAAGATGTGTTGTTATCTGAAGGAATCAGCGATCTGTCTGCTTATTCCGTTGTGCCAGGGGCTCATTTGTATACCGACTTGTTCCTATAGCAGCAGGGCGTATTTCAATTCAAATTTTATATTGAGTCTACGCTGTTTTCTTTATTGATTTTTATTGTTTAATCCTCATCACACTGTTGGTGACTTGATAGATCTCGAAGGTTTTGAAATTTTCCGGAGCGGATAGGCCATTGCCATACATGATCATATCCGGCGTGTGAATGCGTACTGGTTTGTCTGTATAAAACTTTTCAAGTGATTGATCCCAATAAAGTTCTTTGCAGAAAAGTGTATCGCCTTTTGTATTGTACACCCGAATACTGTCTCTCAGAAAAACCTGATTCCTGTTTTCATGATAGAGCGCAAATATCGCATCCAACTTGCTTTCTACATGAAGTAATGAATCATAAAAATCCACATGTAATGTATTGGGAAGTTCTATTCTAGAGCTGGTGTCCTGATACCTCAGCATGAGCGGAGCGGTGAGTTTTGCCCTCATCTTTCCGGACTGACTCATATAGCTTTCGATGTTTACGGCTTCATCAATACCGAGTTTTTTGTTCAAGAGGGCGTTGATGTCTTCCTCTTTGTTTTCACAAGCGCTGATCAGGAGCGTGAACATGAGTAAATGTACAATGTTCCGGATCATCAATGGTGGGTTGATGTTTATTGGTATTTTGGTTTGGTGAACCAAATGTCACTTAAATTGAAACCAAGGGAAAGCCTGAAGATATTTTCTCTGATCTCATTGGTCTTATTGCCTTTGAAGCCAAGTTCAAACGAGGTATTGATGGTTGTGAACTGATTGGTGTATGCATTTCTTCTCACTGGAAGTCCTGCGCCAAACGAAATAATGTATTGGGGTATGGTGTTGTTGATCTTTATATGGTCTGGTCCGAATGAAGTTCCTACACGATAGGCCACTCTTTTCCAGTAGTTGGTTGAGTTCAGACTGGGAATGACTTGTACCCCAAATCTTGCTGTCCAGTTTTTCACCAAATTATCCTGCATTCCATAATAGCGATACTGGTTCCAATTTCCGAAATCTAACTCTCCGCCAAAAATTAGGTTGTCGCCACGGGTGATCATAAATCCTGCACTCCAGGTTGCAGGGTAGATAATCGAACCTTTTTCATCACGTTTTTGGTATATGCTGTCGAGTGTTACAATACCTACGTTGATATCATTGAGGTAGGTTTCCCTATTGATGTCACGCTTGGCTTTCATGGTGGTTTGGATATTCCCACTTAACCCCAACCTAAGTACTGTCTTTCTGTTCAGTTTAATTCTGTATTGAAGTCCCATATTAAAAAACAGACCTCCAAAGCGCGTGGTATCTGAAGAGTTTGTTTTCTTGTAATCAACAGAGTCGTTTACAAAAACCACACGCGTATTGTATTGTTTGTTGCCAAACATATAACCTGCATTAACACCTATCTTCAGCGATTTTATACCAAAGCCGATACCGGTGAATGCCTGATAGGTCCCGCCACTTCCCTTAAAATTGTATTGAACGCTGTCTATCTGATTTCTTATACTTCTGGTGACATCATAATTGATCCGTGTGATGGGCCTCAGTCCTATGTTCATTCCAATATTTTTCTTTTTGGAAATTGGCAGACCGATCTGGAAGTATGAAGGGATCAGGTAGGCGGATTGAAAACTTCTAGGAGGGTTGGTTGCCCTGAGTCTCCTGGAGTTGTAATCCAAGCCTATATCAAATGTGGTGAGCTTGATCTCAGCGTATGATGCCGGGTTACTGAAATTTACAGATTGTATATCCGCATAGGCGGTTGACAGCCCTCCAAGTCCCCTGTTCAGAATATTCTGCGCAGGAATGAGGTCGCCCAATCCATACCTGGAGTAGGGTGAATTCTCCTGAGCATGGGTAGAGAGTCCCATTAAACTGATCATTCCGATAAAAAATGTCGCAGAAAAAAAGTTAGTTGTTGGTCTCACTGATGGCATACAATCCTTTGTAAAGTAAGTCGGGGTCTGCAAATATCTGATTTTTAAGTAGTCGTGCAAAATAGGTGCAATCACCCCCGGTTAAAACGACGTTAAAGTTGCTGTATTTTTTTTCAAATTCATGAACAATTCCCTCTATTTCTTTTGCCATACCTAAAATAACACCGCTGAGCATGTTGGTTTTGGTATCGTAGCCGATCAGTGGAAAGTTCCATTCTTTTGTGATCAGGGGAAGCAATGCCGTTTGTTCATGCATTGATCTGAACCGCATTTCCATGCCAGGAGAGATGCTCCCCCCAAGGAATTGGTTGAATTTATTGATAAAATTGAATGTGATACAACTTCCCAGTCCAACCACCAGGTTGTTTTTACCGGGGTAATAGTGAACTGCCGCCGCGGCAAGCGCCAGGCGATCTGCGCCCATTTGTTCAGGTTTGCCGACGGGAACCGTAAAATTCAGTTTGGTATGGTGACTGAGCAGATGAAATCTGGTTTTTTCTGCCAGTACACGTTCGATGTCTTTCGAGTGATGAATAACCGAAGAAAGGATCGATTTCTCAGGTTTGTGTTCATTCAGCAGGGAATTTATCTGTCCCATACCATCGTTTTCAAGCACATGACTTGAAAGCAATAGTCCATCTTCAAACACCGCAGCTTTCATGCGGGTGTTACCAAGATCAAGACAGATCGTTTTCATACGCTGTTTCGTTTGTGCAAAGGTGAGATAAAGTTGCGGATTAAGGCTTTTTATTTAACCACCAGAATGCGATAATTTTACCAAGTTCAGTCTGAATTTGTTGGCTGTTGATCATTTATGTACAAAACACTTTTACAATTTGCGAGAGAGGGTGATAAACGAAGCATCGCAAGGTGTATTTCATTGATCGAGAACAATGCAGCCGATTTCAGCAACTTGCATCTTGAAACCACAACAACTGCGCCTATTCCTGTATTGGGGATCACTGGTCCGCCTGGTGCCGGGAAAAGCACTCTGATTGATCAATTGATCAGCGCATATGTAGAAGATGGCAAGAGGCTGGCGGTGATTTGTGTGGATCCTTCCTCACCCTTTCATAAAGGTGCTGTGTTGGGCGACAGGATAAGGATGAGCAGGTGGTATAACCATCCTGCGGTTTATATCCGTTCATTGGCTTCAAGAGGGGCCCTAGGGGGCGTCCCTCAGGTTACAGGAGCGATAATAGATTTCATCAGCGCATGTGCATTTGATCTTATCATCCTGGAAACAGTAGGAGTTGGTCAGTCTGAAATCAGCGTATCTACTCTCGCTGACCTGAGTATCGTAGTGCTCGTTCCTGAAGCCGGGGATGAGATACAATTCATGAAAGCCGGACTGATGGAGGTTGCAGATATTTTTGTGGTGAATAAATCCGATCGCATTGGCGCTGATCTATTCACTTCACAACTCAAAGATCTGCTACAGATGTCAGGTCATTCCAGCCATACAGAAATCCCACCTGTGGTGAACACAGTAGGTACTACAGGTGTTGGTATACCTGAGTTGAAACAAACAATCGATCAATTAATTACTAACCCATAAATTATTCATCATGGAAGAAATGATCCCGAATACAGGATTTCCAAAAGCAGCAACATGCGAACCGGTTTGTGTTAAGGTGGAAGCTGGAAAAACATATGCATGGTGTACATGCGGATTGAGTGAGAAGCAGCCTTTTTGCGATGGAAAGCATAAAAAGATCGAAGGAACACCCTATGCAAGTCTGAAGGTTACTTTTGAAGAGGAAAAAGAAGTATGGCTTTGTCAGTGCAAGCAAACTAAAACTCCTCCTTTTTGTGACGGAAGCCACAATCACATTAAATAAACAGCATTGCAGACAGATTTTTTAGTGATAGGATCAGGTATCGCGGGATTGACCTACGCGATCAAAGTGGCAGACAAGTTTCCGGATAAGCAAGTCCTTGTTGTGACCAAGGCGGTTGCTGAAGAAACCAACACCAAGTATGCACAGGGTGGTGTTGCTGCAGTGTGGGATGAACTCGAAGACAATTTCAATAAGCACATTGATGATACATTGGTATCTGGTGACGGACTATGCAATCCGGACGTGGTTAAAATAGTTGTTCAGGAAGGTCCGGAGCGTGTCAGGGAGATCATCAATTGGGGCGCACAATTTGATAAGGACCCTGATGGCGATTATGCGTTGGGGATGGAAGGCGGACACAGCACTTCCAGGATCCTTCATTACAAGGATGTCACGGGGATGGAAATAGAGAGGGCGTTGATCAACTCAGCCAGGCAAAGAAAAAATATCGAGATCATCAGTCATTGTTTTGTCGTAGATATGATTACACAACACCATGCAGGATATCTGGTGACCAAATCGACTCCTGACATTACTTGTTATGGTGTGTATGCATTAAACCTGAGAACCGGCAAGACGGAAAAAATTCTTGCCCGCTGTGTTTTACTGGCCACCGGAGGGAATGGACATATTTATAGAACAACCACCAATCCTGCAATTGCTACCGGTGATGGTGTTGCGATGGTATATAGAGCAAAAGGAAGGATAGAAAATATGGAGTTCATTCAATTCCACCCCACGGCTCTATACGAACCAGACAACAAAGGGCATGCTTTTTTAATAACTGAGGCGGTGAGGGGTGATGGTGGAATTCTTCGCAACGACAAAGGTGAGGCATTCATGGAAAAATATGACGCACGCAAGGATCTTGCACCAAGAGACATCGTAGCGAGAGCAATTGATAATGAAATGAAGCGAAATGGTACGGAGTGTGTTTGGCTCGATTGCAGAGGGATCGACAAAGAACAATTCCTTAAACATTTTCCATCCATCAATGAAAAATGTCTTTCAACAGGGATCGATCCAATGAAAGATCTTCTGCCTGTTGCTCCAGCGGCACACTACAGTTGTGGAGGGATCAAAACTGATGAATGGGGAAGAAGTTCGATCAACAGGTTGTACGCTGCGGGGGAATGTGCATCAACCGGACTTCATGGTGCAAATCGACTTGCCAGTAATTCTTTGCTCGAGGCAATGGTGTTTGCACACCGCTGCTATCTTGATGTGTGCAAGCATATTGATTCATGGGCAATCGGGAATCATATTCCTGACTGGAATGGTGAGGGTACGACTGAACCCAAGGAGATGATCCTTATCACGCAAAGTCTTAAAGAGTTGCAGCTGCTGATGACTGACTATGTTGGAATTGTGCGAACCAATACCAGGTTGGAAAGAGCAAGCAGACGACTTGACCTTTTGCATGAAGAAACAGAAAAATTATATCAGGAGACAATTCTTTCACCACAATTGTGCGAGTTGCGTAATATGATCACCGCATCTTATCTTGTGGTCAAAGGAGCTCAGTTCAGAAAGGAAAGCAGGGGACTGCATTACAATACTGATTATCCAAACAGAAGTGAATTGGTTCAAAATATTGTTATCTGATGCAGTTTAAAAACAGGATGTTATATGGGATGTTGTATGTGATCTCACTCCTCCCACTTCCAATATTATATTTATTCAGTGACGGGCTTACCTATATATTCTTTTATGTGATAGGATACAGAAAGGATGTTGTTATGTCAAACCTTAAGATCGCTTTCCCTGAAAAGACAGAAATTGAACGAAAGAATATTGCAAAAAAATTTTACAGAAATTTCATTGATACTTTTGTTGAATCGATCAAATTGATCACTGCAGATGACAAGCTCATCGATAAGATGTTTACAGGTAGCACCTCAATATTTGATACCTTGGCTGCCAGTAAAAAGAATATACAGATCCACGCGATGCATAACTTCAATTGGGAGATTGTAAACCAAGGGATATCAAGGATGATGCCACTTCCTTTCCTGGCTGTATACCAACCCATTTTAAATTCTTTCTTCGAAAAATTGTTTTACCGGATCCGGTCACGTTATGGTACTATTCTGATCCCTGCGAATGACTTTAAGAATAATTATATCAAACATGGCGACAGCCAATATATCATTGCTTTGGTAGCAGATCAAAATCCAGGCAATCCAGCGAGGGCTTGGTGGGCCAATTTTTTTGGCAAACCTGCTCCATTTGTAAAAGGACCTGAAAAAGCCTCGCGCGAGCGTGATAATATTGTCTTGTTTGGAAATTTCTTCAGAATCAAACGTGGGCTATATACAATTGAAGTGGAAATCGCCACTGACGATCCTTCAACACTGCCGGAGGGAGAACTTACTTTACGTTATATCAAGTATGTTGAGGATAGAATTAGAGAGAGGCCGGATAACTATCTATGGTCTCATCGAAGATGGAAACATAAATACAAGGATGAGTATGCTGATGATGTGCTGCAGAAATTAAATCTGCAAGGATGATCCTCTGCTAAGGTCATCACAAGTGTATGTAGCTAGCTCAATAATTCTGATATCATTTGGTCCATCAACTTGAGCTTTGTCTCGTTGATTTTGTAGTACATGAATTTGCCATCTCTCTCTGTTTCAACAATCCCAGCTCTTCTTAAAATAGCGAGGTGTTGACTAGCAACAGATTGCTCTACCCTTAATTGAACAAATATTTCCGTTACGGATGCTTTCCCATTGTTTAGGATCATGGAAATCATTTCTTGCCGGAGCTTATGATTGATTGCCCTGAATGCTAAAGAGGCTTTTTTGATACTTAATGGGGATAGTGACTTAAAGGATTCGTGCAATTCTTCTTTTTTTGATACGTGTTTAGCACTAGAGCCATTCTCATCTCTAAGAAATTCAGACATTGGGTGTTAGTTTTGGTTAGCGTTAGCCCCACGAATATAACGATAATTGTCTCTTAATGGAATCTTAAAATAATTTTTGTAGGACTACTCAATCCTCTCAACTCTCTCAACTTTCTCAACATGCCTAAGGCTAAAGTTGATATCAAGGATGATTCTGACCCTGGGTAGTGTAAAAGGCTTTTAAATAGTAAGGTTCACTGTTTATCAGATCTGCGAATTGTTTATTGATGTATGCTTGATATGCTAGTGTTGAGAAGTGCCCTGCATCATGGGCTTCTTCACGAAAGCAAGCGTTTTCATTATTGGTGATTGTCTTCCATTTTGTAGCACCTGTGCCACAAAATTGTATACTGTGCTCCAGTAACTCGGTTGAGAAACTTTCAATATCCAAGACCATTGCTTTTGCGGGCATGATGAGATTCATGTCTTGGTCATAGACTGCTGTGAAGACTTCCATTCTTCTGGCATCGATCATCGGGCAGACCAGGTCAGCATCTTTCCTTAGGTTTCCAAAAGCCATCCAGTCGAGTGTATTGATACATATGAGGGGTAGTCCCAGTGCAAAACAAATGCCTTTGGCGGAGGAGAGACCTACCCTGAGCCCAGTGTAAGACCCGGGACCATTCATTACGGCTACTCCGCTGAGTTCATGTAACGAGACATTCACCCGGCTGCAGATTTCCTTGATGGCTGGTTGTATAAACCCGGCATGCTCATGTTGCTCGCCATTGACCATCTCGCTGATCAACACGCCATTTCGGCTGATGCTGATACTTGCCTCATTAAGCGCGGTGTTGATCTGTAATATGATAATATCTGAATCCATGCTTCAGGAGAGCTTGTTGGTACTATGCAAAAATAGGTTGCCAGAAACCAATTACCTTCGTTAATAACAATAAATAAGCGCAATGGCAAAAGAGATCATCAATACCAACGCCGCACCGGCTCCAATCGGACCATATAATCAGTGTATCAAGGCAAATGGATTTTTGTTCATATCAGGACAGATCGCTATTGATCCGGCTACAGGCGAAATTCATGCTGCCAATGCTGAGGAGGAAGCCCATCAAGTAATGAAAAACTTATCTGCTATCTTACACGAGGCCGGTAAAGATTTTACTGCAGTTGTTAAAACAACGATCTTTTTGAGTGATATGTCACTCTTTGGAGTGGTGAACGAAATTTATGCTCAATATGTCACAGCAGATCATCCTGCCAGAGAAACTGTCGCTGTAAAGGGATTACCAAAGGGGGTTAATGTGGAGATCAGCATGATCGCACTGGGGTGAACTAACGTCTTTAATAATTGTTTTTTAATTCATATATGCACACCTCTACAGTTATACCAACCAGTTTGAGCACAGAAATAGCTGATTCACTTCAGTTTGATGAGCGATTTGAGCGTCAGCGAAGTTATTTTGACTCTGGTGCTACAAGACCCATCCCTTTTCGAATTGCGCGTCTTAAGCAGTTAAAAGAAACGATCCTGGCAAACGAAAAAGAGATCGTAGCAGCTCTTTTTATGGACCTTCGAAAATCCGATTTTGAGGCATTTGGTACCGAGATAGGTCAAGTGATCAAGGAAATTGATTTTACCATAAAGCATCTTCAAGGCTGGGCTCGTCCACAAACAGTCGGAACGCCCTTGATGCTTTTCCCTTCAACAAGTAAAGTGTATAGAGACCCTCTGGGAACTGTATTAATAATAGGCCCGTGGAACTATCCTTTCATGCTAACCATGAGCCCCTTGGTCAGTGCCATAGCCGGCGGTAATACCATTTTCATAAAGCCTTCTGAAGAAGCAGCTCATACTGCTTTATTGATCGAAAAATTAATGGCCAAAACATTCAATGGCGAATATGTTCATGTAGAGCAGGGCGTGGGTGCAGAGGTGATACCTTCGATGATGTCTACGGTCAGGTTTGATCATGTGTTTTTTACAGGAAGTACTTTTGTCGGACAGAAGATCATGGAGCTGGCGGCAAAAAAATTGGTACCCGTAACACTAGAGTTAGGAGGTAAAAGTCCATGTATCGTAGATCAAACTGCATCACTCAACTATGCCGCAAAAAAAATAGCCTGGAGCAAATTGATGAATGCCGGACAGACTTGCGTTGCGCCTGACTATGTTCTTGTGCACAGCAGTATAAAAGAAGAGTTGGTCAAAAAACTAAAGGCGAATTTCAGTAAGATGTTAGGAGATGATCCAAGACATAGTGAGGATTTCGGCAGGATCATCAATAAAAAAAGATTCGGAAAGTTGCTGTCTTACTTGGGTCAGGGAAATATCCTGAGTGGTGGAAGATATGACGAGGCTGATCTATACATAGAGCCAACGATCATCGAACATGTTGGAATACAAGATTCAGTAATGCAAGAAGAGATCTTCGGTCCCATTTTACCCATTATTTCGTACGACAGTAAAGAAGAGGTTGTTGAATGGGTAGGAAAAAATCCTTTTCCTTTATCACTATATATTTATGCAGAGGATAAAGCTATTCAGGACTTTTATATTTCAAGACTTCAGTTTGGAGGTTCTTGTATAAATAACGGGTTGATACACCTTGGCAATCCATATTTGCCTTTTGGAGGTGTTGGTCCAAGTGGTACCGGCCAATACCATGGCAAATTTGGATTTGAAACTTTTACCCGGCCTAAAGCTGTGCTGCATTCTAGATCCTGGTTTGATGTCCCAATCTGGTATGCCCCTTTCAAAGGGAAGGCAGGATTATTAAGGAAAATATTTAAAATGACTTGATATGATGAAGTTACTGCTAGGGCGCATATGTAAAGTTTCAGTTCTTGTATTTTCAGTGATCATGATATCATCATGCTCAGGAACATCTAAAACACAGACATCCATGAGTATCAGACAGAGTATTCTACGAACCGTATATCCTGCACTAACGGGAATAACAAAACTGTTTGGTGTCAACAACAGGGTGGTGATGCCTGAACAGCTAACTAAATCAACTACTTCTGTATATGATTTTAACGTGGAGCTCATCAGCGGGGATACCCTCAGTCTGGCTGCATACAAAGGGAAAAAAATTGTGATCGTGAATACAGCCAGTGATTGCGGGTACACTGGTCAGTATGAAGAACTTCAACAATTATATGCGTCGAACAAGGACTCTTTGGTGATCATAGGTTTCCCTGCCAATGATTTCAAGCAACAGGAAAAGGGGAGTAATGAAGAAATAGCAACTTTTTGCAAAAAGAATTATGGTGTTGAATTTCCTATTGCCGCTAAGACATCTGTCGTAAAAGGCGATGCGCAACATCCTTTGTTTAAATGGCTTTCCGATCCATTACAAAATGGATGGAACAAAGAAGCTCCTGCATGGAATTTCTCTAAATATGTGATCAGCGAAGATGGAATATTATTGGGCTATGTTGACCCCGGGATTAGTCCACTTGGTAAAGAATTCACCCACATCCTTGCTGCCAAAATACCTTAACAGATCATGGATACAACACAGGAACAATTGTTGGTGCTGGTAAATGAGTTGGATGAACAGATTGGTGTGATGGAGAAAATGGAAGTTCATCGGAAAGCCTTATTGCACAGGGCTTTCAGTGTTTTTGTGTTTAATAGGGAAGGTGAGATGTTGTTGCAAAAAAGAGCAATCACAAAATATCACAGTGGTGGGCTATGGACCAATACCTGTTGCAGTCATCCTTATGCCAATGAAACCGTTGTTCAGGCAGCACAAAGGCGATTGGTTGAGGAGTTAGGATTTCAAACGGACGTAAAACCTGCTTTCAGTTTCATTTACAAGGCTGAACTTGATAATGATCTTACCGAGTACGAGTTTGATCATGTTCTTATTGGAATTTATGAAGGTGAGATTTTGCCTGATCCTGCTGAGGTATCTGACTATGCTTACAAGAGTATGTCGGAATTGAAGCAAGATCTTAAAAATGATCCTGATCAATTCACCGCTTGGTTTCGTCTGGCATTTCCAATGTTGGAGGATCATTTAAAGGCCAATCCGCTGTAGCATGAACAATAAAAAAGCCATTGTGATCGGTGCAGGCATTGGCGGTATTGCTACAGCCATTCGCCTTGCAGTGAAAGGATTTGAGGTCGATATATACGAAAAGAACGAGGTTGCCGGAGGTAAAATGTACCTTATCGAAAAAGGTGGTTATCAATTTGATGCTGGTCCATCGCTTTTCACACAACCCTCAAATATTGAAGAGTTGTTTCATCTGGCTGGAGAAGACATTCGTTCTTATTTCACATACGAATCTGTTCCAATCGCATGCAGGTATTTTTTTGAGAATGGAATAAAGGTCAATGCCTACACCCAAGCTGAGCAATTTGCTGAAGAGATGAATAGGCAAACAGGAGAACCGATAGAAAACGTGATACGATACCTGAAAGATTCAGAACGTGTGTATGAAAAGGTCGGAAGTATTTTTCTAAACTACTCCCTTCATCGAACATCCACCTGGTTTAACCGCAGGATCATTGATGCCATGCGCACCGTTCGCATACCATATTTGTTCAAAACGCTTGATCAATTCAACAAGGAACGGTTCAATACCCCAGAGGCTGTACAGATCTTTAACAGGTATGCAACCTACAATGGAAGCAATCCTTACAGCGCTCCGGGCATGCTTAGCCTCATTCCTCATCTGGAACAAAATCAGGGAACTTTTTATCCGCATGGAGGGATGATCAATATTCCAAAGTCACTCATTGCACTTGCTGAAAAAAAAGGAGTAAGATTTCATTTGAATACTGCTGTTGATGAGATCAGAAAGGAACGTGGCAAAGTCACCGGAGTAGTGATCAATGGAAAATTTTTATCATCGGATCTCGTTGTCAGCAATGTGGATGCTTATTATACCTACAAAAATCTGTTGCGTGATGAGGCGGGCGCAAAACGTATTTTACGCAACGAACGTAGCAGCAGCGCATTGATTTTTTATTGGGGCATGAAGCGTCAGTTCAGAGAGCTTCATCTTCACAACATTTTTTTCAGTAACAATTATGAACAGGAGTTTCATCACCTTTTTAAGTTGAAGAAATGTTATGATGATCCAACCGTCTATGTGAACATCACCTCCAAAATGGAATCCGGCCAGTGTCCTGATGGTAAGGAGAACTGGTTTGTCATGGTTAATGCACCAGCAAAATCGACACCTGATTGGGAGTTGGACGTAAAGATGTTGCGTGAAGCAATACTAACC
>JBKCFW010000081.1:0-3490 GCA_046303675.1 bacterium | reverse complement strand
CTTTTATAGAAAGCGGCAATCGTCCGTCATTTGAACTAATGGAAATTCCCAATTGAGGAAAGATCTCATCAAAAAAATGCATGGGTCTTTTTAACAAAGATCCTGACCCATTCATGATTAATGCCTTTGGACTGAGAGCAGCGATAGGTGTGAACATCCTGATACCAAGTCCGCTTTCACCACAATTGATCTCTCCTGCATGCGGATCAACACCATGGCTATTGACCTCAATCAAATGTCCTTTGTCAACCACTGTTGCTCCAAGTTTTGAAATGACATCAAGGGCCGCCATATCATCATTGCTTCTTCCTGGATCTTTAATGACCGTAGTTCCATGATGAAGCAGTGAAGCAGCACACGCGCGCTGCATATCACTTTTTGATCGCGGAGCACGAATTTGCCCTGTTACAACGGATGGTGCTACTGTAACGATCATTTTAATTTTTTATTTACGTTATTAAACGATGTGATATGCTTCTCCAAACGATCAAGTTCGATCTCTTTGATCACCCCTTTACCAATCTTGTCCAGCAACACATAATTCATCGTCTTGCTTACACGTTTTTTGTCCATTCGAAGGATATTGAACACCTTGGCAACATCAAACTGTGTTCTTGTCGGCAGACCATAAGCGATGAGCACTTCTTCAAGTTTTTCGGAATGTTTAAATCCAAGCAGTTGTGCAGACAACCAGGCAGCGAACACCATACCCAGCGATACTGCCTGTCCATGTGTCAATTCATATTGCGTCTCCAATGCATGTCCGAGTGTATGTCCGTAGTTCAACAACTTTCTGTTGCCTACCTCAAATTCATCCTCTTTTACAACACCAGACTTTAGATCAACATTCCTTAGAATAACACGACTCAGCAGTGCCTTATCTTTCATGATCTTGGCAAGGCTGCTTTTCTCTAGGATTGAAAAAAGCGACTTATCAAGAATACAGGCATGTTTGATGATCTCCGCAAAACCATTAGACCATTCAGCGATTGGCAGGCTCTTAAGAAAAGAGAGGTCATAAAAAAGGAAAGATGGCTGACGAATAATGCCAACCATATTTTTATACGGACCAACATCGATACCGTTTTTTCCGCCTATCGATGCATCTACCATGGCGAGCAAAGAAGTAGGGACAAAGCCACATTGAATCCCCCTCATATATACTGAAGCAACATATCCGGTGATGTCAGTGATCACACCTCCTCCAACACCTACCAGCACAGACTTGCGGTCGGCTTGAAATTCTATCAGCTGCTCAATGATCGAATCAACAGTTGACTGGATCTTAAACTCCTCCCCTGGCTTCAGACAAATGACATTCCATTTCTTGAACTTGCTTTTGTGTGCATTGAATACATTGTCATCGGTGATGATAATGGTTTTATTTCTGTCAACAACCTTGTCAAGCTCCTTGAAAGAGGCATCAAAATAACGTGTTACAGAAGCAGAGGAAAACTGATAAGTACGTTTTTTCATGCGTATTAATCATTCATTATTTTATTCTGCCTGTTGATGCTTTCCATATGGATAGCATCCATGTATTTAGTGATAAACTCTTCACTCAATCCAACCTTACCGGCTTGTTTAATAGCTTTTTCGAGCACTTCACTCCAGCGAGAACGTTGAAGTATGGTTACGTTGTTGTTCTTTTTGTATTCTCCGATCTTTTCTGCAATGCTCATTCGCTGAGAAATCAATTGCATCAATTCATCGTCGATATGATTGATCTGCTCTCTTAATTTATCAAGAGCTGCATGAAATGATTCAGATGGAACATCTTCACTTCTCCAGCTGATGCCATCGAGTAATTCAGCAAGACGCTCTGGTGTGATCTGTTGTTTGGCATCGCTCCAGGCATTATCCGGATCGATATGACTCTCGATCATCAGTCCGTCGAAATCCAGATCAATTGCTTTCTGTGCAGTTGCCTGAAGAATATCTCTTCTGCCACAAATATGTGATGGATCATTGATGATTGGAAGACCAGGCATTCTTCTTTTCATTTCAATGGCTAGATGCCACATAGGCGCATTCCTGAATTCAGTATTACCATAAGATGAGAACCCACGATGTATGAGGCCAATTTGTTTAATACCTGCACGAGCAACACGCTCAACCGCACCCTGCCACAACTCAAGATCCGGGTTAATAGGATTCTTAATAAGCACTGGGACGTTAACTCCTCTCAAAGCATCAGCAACTTCCTGAACACTAAAAGGATTCACGGTGGTCCTTGCACCGATCCACAACACATCAACATCAAATGTCAATGCATCTTCAACTTGCTTACCTGTAGCCACCTCAACGGTTGTTGGCAAGCCGGTCAACTTTTTTGCTTGCTGCAACCATGGCAACCCTTTGGCGCCAATTCCTTCAAACATACCTGGCTTCGTACGTGGCTTCCATATTCCTGCACGAAGCATATCTACTTTACCGGTTTTTGCTAAACGTTGTGCGGTCTCAATTACTTGTTCTTCAGTTTCTGCGCTGCAAGGACCAGAAATAATAAGTGGCCTTTTGTTCCATGCTGCCTGAACGGCTGATTCTTTGGTTGTTTCTACTGTTTCCATGATGTAAAATTAACGATTAAATGAAAGGGTTTATGTGATTTATTGAATAATGCGTTTGATGTGATTGGCCTTGGACATCAACTCGGTAAGGTATTCCCAGTTCTCTTTCTCAAGGCATGATTTAAATTTTCTTAATTGAGCAATGTGTTCGTTCAACACATCCAATACATTTTCTTTGTTTTGCATAAGAATGGGGGTCCACATCGCAGGATTGCTTTTTGCAAGTCTGACCGTGCTTTCGAAACCGGCACTTGCCATTTCAAAAATGGCATTGTCTTCCTTCTCTTTTTCTAACACCGTATTTGCCAGTGCAAAAGAAGTAATGTGCGATATATGACTTACGTAAGCAGCATGAAGATCGTGATCGTGCGCATCCATTTCTATGATGTGCATGCGCAAACTTTCAAACAATGTCTTTGCATAAGCCAGCGCATCATTATCGCTATCAGCCACATTACATAGAATAACTGCTTTTTCTTCAAAAGCATTTTCTACTGCTGCTTCAGGTCCACTGTATTCTGTACCCCACATCGGATGAGAGGCAACATACCTTCCTCTGTTGGGGTGATGCTGAACAGCCTGAACAAGAGCACTTTTTGTAGATCCCATATCGATCACAACCTGATCAGTGACCAGATCAAGTACTTTTGGCAAGATGTTTGTTATCACCCCTACAGGAACCGCAAGCACAACTACATCTGAACGTTTTACGGCTTCCTCGAGTGAACAACATTCATCAACCAACCCCAACTCAATGGCTTTTTGGGCATGGTTTGGATTTGCCTCAACTCCAACAATATGGTCGGCCATCCCATTCCTGCGGCATTTAAGCGCAAGTGAGCCCCCTATCAATCCAACTCCTATGATCGCAATGTTCTTTTTTGTCATAACAACATCCGTATGTTCAAGTATGCTAACCG
>JBKCFW010000080.1:0-5625 GCA_046303675.1 bacterium | reverse complement strand
CCGGTTCTCAAAATTCAGTCTCTCATTTTTAACAAACACTTCAAAGCCGAGCCTAACAAAAGAATTGGTGTTGGCGTGGTGCGTCAAACGACCGGATGAGGGGGCAAGGAATTGTCGTCGTAGAATCTACCCGATTCGTCAATTTGGAATCTATTTAAATGCTCTCGGTTATGACGCATACGTAGCGTCTGCCGATCCCAAAACGAATTCATTCGCCTTCATTCCATATATTTTTACCGAAAACGAAATGGATCGAATTTTCTCCTGTAGTGATCAACTTTACCCTAACCGGCGATCAGCCATGCATCTCATCATGCCAGTGATCCTCCGGATGTTGTATGGATGTGGACTTCGCATTTCAGAAGCGGTTAACTTACAAAACAAAAATGTAAATTTAGTCGATGGCATTTTGGAAGTGATTAACGGAAAATTCGGTAAGGACAGGCTTGTTCCCATGTCAGATTCACTTTTGACGTGCTGTCGACAGTTTTACCAAGTAATGCATAACTACTCAACCCCTGATGATTATTTCTTTCGGTCTGTTGAAGGAAAACCTGTGAGTGCAGATAATGTGTACCGAAGATTTCGGGATATTTTGTGGGAGAGTGGGATTTCACATGGTGGAAAAGGGTTCGGGCCACGCATTCACGATTTACGGCATACGTTCGCTGTTCATTCATTAAAACGGGTTGTGGAAAACGGAACCGATGTGTATTGTGCACTACCGATTTTGTCCACCTATTTAGGACACGCATCTGTTACTGCAACCGAGCATTATGTTCGACTCACGGCAGAAGCATTTCCGGACATTCAAAATGTATTAGATCGTTACTGTGGCCATGTCATACCGGAGGTGAATTGGAATGAAACCTACTGATTTTGCTTACCATCTGACAGAATATCTTTCGAAATATCTGCCAAGTAAAGCAGGAACGAGGCCCAACACCGTTTATTCATACCGTGATGCATTCGCACTTTTTCTTCGTTTTTGTTCTGAGGAAAAAAGAATAGCCATCGAGAAAATTCGGTTAGACACACTTCAAAAAACGCTCATCGATGAATTTCTCATTTGGTTGGAAACAGATCGTGGCTGTTCAATTTCCACAAGAAACCAACGACTTGCGGCAATTCATGCTTTTTTTCGATATTTGCAACAAGCAGATCCAAGCCATCTGTTTCTGTGCCAGCAAATATTGACCATTCCAATGAAACGCACATCGAAGAAAACAGTTAACTATTTGTCAGTAGAGGCCATGAAGCACATTTTGGAACAGCCGGATACTTCCACTCAAATGGGCCGTAGAGATCTCGTTTTGCTTACTCTCATGTATGACACGGGAAGCCGTGTCCAGGAAATTGCTGACTTAATCGCAGCGGATGTTCGGCTAGATCATCCTGCAACCGTCAAAGTAACCGGAAAGGGAAACAAAAGTAGAATTGTTCCCCTGATGACGCCGACTGCAAAATTGATCGAACAATACATGTCTGAACACGATCTGAAATCTGTCGCACATCGAGCATATCCCTTGTTCCAGAACCGATCTCGAAACAAATTAACGAGAGCAGGCATCGCACATATTCTTAATAAATATGTAGAAGAGGCCCGCATGCGACACCCTACGACCATTCCGCAGGAAGTTTCACCACATAGTTTTCGACATAGTAAAGCAATGCACTTACTACAGGCAGGAGTCAATTTAGTTTATATTCGAGACTTACTTGGACATGTAAGCATAAAAACGACTGAAGTCTATGCCAGAGCGGATAGTGAAATGAAACGGATTGCGCTCGAGCGAGCATACCAATCCACAACCCCTTCGGAAATGCCAATTTGGCAAAAGAACCATGATCTAATGAAATGGTTAAAAGATTTGGGCCGTTGATGCGAGTCGTTATGTGAAGCAAATACCTGAAAATTCTACGAAACAAGTGGAATTGGTAAGTGAACTTTACATAACGGCTAGCTTTCCATAACCTTTTGATTCCGGCGAGTATGGTTTTGCAAAAAGCAGGCGGATGGCCAATTTTGAACAGGTACGGATCATTGCTTTGGATTTGTATTGTTTGCCGTTGTCGAAGTACACCCGATCCGGTGCACCATGCAAGCGGATTGCTTGACGGAAGGCATCGGTGACGATGCGTTGCTCTAAACTCGTGAAGAACGATGCCTGCACCACAAAGCGTGTCGCGTCATCGATGAAAACCACCAAGTAAACCGGTACCGATTCACCTTTTGGACCAATCTTCAGGTGAGGACCAAACTTGATGTCTGATTGCCATAGTTCGTTTCGGTGTTGGCGTTGAAAACGTCGTGCCGCCAGTCCGCGTTCGCCGTATATCCGCATTTGTGCGGAACTGTATCCGCGTGCTGCCAATTGATCCTGCAAGGTGCTGCGTTTGATCTGTCCTTTGGCGCAGCGACCTTCCCACTCGAGAATGCGAATGATTTGCGCAATACTTCGACTCGGCATTTCCCGGCGCAACTGAATCGCTTGCTCCAGCACTTCCACTGGAATACTCGCTCGGTTGGTCGTCGCTTTCGCTTTTCCTTTTGGTTTTAACCCGGAAAAACCGTTTTGACGATAGTGGTTCACATATCGCCGGATCGTTCGTTCCGACAGTCCGGTTTCAGCAGCAATTTGGTCTTTCAATGTTTGATACGTTGCCGGGTCTAGCGCAGGTTGAAGCAACGGTGCAATAGACTGCACGCGTTGGCTGGCGATTTCTTCCGATTTTTTCTGATCGTTCATCATACCGTTCCGCCTCTCGTTTCGATGAATCGTCCTTTTTCAGGTTACGAAACAAGCGTACCGTCTCGTGGTTCGGTCAAACGAGGCAGAACGGGTATGTACAAAAATTTGAGTTCGCGACGGGTCGGACAATTCGTGCCAGCCAACCGGCCCGCGTACCAACCACTTGTCCAATTCGTTCGTGTGCAGTCTGCGAGCTGTTGGACGACAGCATCACAGCGAGATTTAATGCCAAACTGGCAAGTACCGCAATCCAGTGAGATGCAACGGACTCAAACCACGAGAGCCAACGTGCAATCGTGGAAGATTCTACAGCTACCACCGCACGATCCGGTTCATCCAGTACACCCTCAATAACACCCGATCCATACCGTTTATACGGAACGAGTCGATCCGGTAGTTCATGATGAATGCGACGACAAGGCTTACAATGAAGCCTGCGAATCCGAAACACCACACGGTTCCGATCATCATCCAACATCGTTCGATTTCTTGAGCCGATCACTGAAAGCGACCCATTACATCCGGGACAATTCACTGGTTCTGCACACGTAACAAAAAACACCATTCTCTTTTTCAACAAGCCGATAATCTGTTACAATGATCATAAGTTGAGTTAGGGACATCTCTGAGATACTGCCTAGGAACAGTATCTACACACAGAGATGTCTTTTTCTTTTCCTCCGTCTCCAAAGTAGTGGACATAATTCCAGTCTACTTTCGGACAGCTATACTCAGCAAATCTTGGTCATTATCTATGGGCAAAAACAATTAGACATTAAAAACCTCCTCATTAATATGGACATGCAAGAAAAAGAAAACCACTTTGGATATAATCGGTTACAATAAATACATTAATTTCTTATTTGACACAATAAACTTTTTTTAGATTATAATTATAAATCCATTAAAATCGTTGACACAAAAAAAGAAGCCACTCGCGCGGGTTGATTTCTCAATTCCGCACGAGGGCTCTTTAACCATCTACAGATTCTTTGAATGATACTACTAAATTATGATCAAACGATCGATCCTCTTGATAAATCCCAGACTTCACCAATTCCTCTATCTGCTAATCGTTTCAACAATGTTTCACACCGATTTACCTTAGCAAATGCCCATTCATTTTCGTATATAGGGATTAAAGTGTAAAAATTAGTGATCATTCCATTTGAATGATTGAGTTTTCTACAACACTCGTCGTTGGCGGCACTTACCATCAGACAAGTCATTTGGGTATTGGTACAAAACGGAACATTGGGCTCATCACTAAAATAAGCATGGTTCAAAAATACTGCATCGCCACCATCATGTGGACTATGTGCAATTCTTCGTAACCAACGTAATGGCCAATAATTTTCCTCATTTTTCAAATCATCGAACGACCAAGTTGATGGCAGTTTAATGAATAACTCAACATATCGATCCTCTGGCCTTAATTGTTCCATTGGCAAATCACTCATCCCGCTTGTAACAAGCGTGTAGTAATCTTGATCTCTTGTTGGAGCGATGAGATGTATACTTATGGATACATCACTTCCCGGGATAATTTCACTTAACGTGCGTTCAATTGGTCCAAAATTCTTCTCGATAAACTCTTTCAATATCTCACTATCTTTGTCTATTATTTGTGTTTGGTTCAAATCTAAATTCAGAAGATATTCAACTACCTTATGATGGCCTCCGAATTGTGCGGCAGTAATGGCATTCATCTTGTTCAGTGTCTTGCTGTTTCGGGGAACATAATATGCATTAATATCGGCCCCACTTTCTATCAAAAGTTTTACCATTTCTAAGTTGCCTTGTCTGGATGCAGAAATTAAGGGTGTAGCATTAGAATAAATCCCAGCATCAACATTAGCACCATTTTCAATCAACCACTTAGCAGCAAGAATATTATCATTAAAAACAGCACTATGAAGTGGCGTAAAGCAAACGCCGTCTTCATATTTTTCTGGTATGTTAATATCCATTCCTTCATTGACAAATAGGTTCATTATTTCAATGTTTCCTTTACTCACTGCTTCATGTAGTATTGTTTTTCCATTTAACAAATGAACTTTTAGTAATTTAGGATGTTCCTTTACTAACTTAGAAATTAAATCTAATTTACCCTCTCGAATGGCAATTGATACCTGATTCTTGACATCTGCCCACCCCATTTTTTTGATTCCACCACCCATTATTTTGTACTTGCAAATTGTTTGCCAATTTCCTGTATTAATTGAATCATTTCTTCTCTTGAAACTTTATTTTTCTTTGCTTTGAACAATTCTTTAGCAACTTTCTTAAAATATGCATCTGTATGCCCTTTATTCGGTGCCCATATTAGATTTTCAATGTCATTTATTCCAATACCGTATTCCTTAAGTACTTTCCTCGAATATTTCAGATACGATTGAGCAATCTTAGATCGGTTAGAATAATTACCTTTGGGTACAATGTGATGTGCATGAGCATTATGCATTGCTTCCGGAGGTGGACCTACTTCTTTACGCAATTTAGCATTACAACTTATATTATGAACCCATATTCCTAGTTCAGAAACATAATAAGTGTGATAATCCTCAACAGTAAAATTGTACACCTTAACCGGAACATCATGATTAACAACTTCGACACGATCAATAGCAACATACTGATCTTCGTGAACTTGTAATTGATCACCAGCTGCTAGATGAAGTGAGAGTACCCATCCTTTATCTTTAACCCAGAAAGGATGATTATCTGTTGTTTGGATTATTTCGTCATCAATGTAAATTTCATAGGTCGTTACTTTATCATTCGTATAAAGATGGGTGACTTCTTTATATGCAACCTCACCGGTTAATGGATCTTTGGAAAGAACCAATTATCCAATAGCTATCTACTCAAT
>JBKCFW010000079.1:0-5380 GCA_046303675.1 bacterium | reverse complement strand
GCCATAATC
The DNA here is from genome assembly GCA_046303675.1 of bacterium. Classification (GTDB taxonomy): domain Bacteria; phylum Bacteroidota; class Bacteroidia; order Chitinophagales; family Chitinophagaceae; genus Pollutibacter. The sequence continues at coordinate 5,371 of JBKCFW010000079.1, read as the reverse complement.
ACCTGATTTTGTTGGCTGATTTCTTTCTGCAACGGGTCTGCTAAAATCCACAAAATTGTTTCCATCCGGAATCACTTCATATACCCTGGCATCAGCACCAAGTAAGATATCCGCAAATTTTATTTTCCGACTCAGATCATACTGAAAGTCGGCATGATAAAGATGACTCTTCTGAGTCAACCAAGCTCCACCAGTAGCAGGTGCTCCTACAACACCAGCATTGACATGATCCCAATTGTTGATACTAATGATCGTTTTTTTAAGTTCTTCAAATGCTGCTGTACCCGCTTCAACCCTACCCTGGTCAGCCACTACCCTTGCATTGCGCATTGCAGTGGCCAGGTCAAGACCACCATTCAAATTACTCTGCAAAGCAGTTTTAAATGTATTGCCCCATGCACTGTTGGAGAGATGAGTGAGCTGGAGATTGTCTGCAAGCGGCTTAAGATTGTAAGAATTCCCGGTATTTTCTGAAGATGTATAGGCCCTCAAAAAGAAACGCTGTCCCTTTACCTCTAACTTATGATTCTGAACAACAACATCATCAAGTTGAATTTTATTACCGCGCTGAAAAACACCATCCATCTTTCCAACACGAAAAGCATAGCTCATTTCGATCTTATCGTTGAGTCGATAATGTAAAGCCCCATCGATCTTAAGGTTTTCAACTACAGGATCAACAAGGTCTTTTTCCCAATATCCTGTCCTTCGAAGAATGAATGTTTTTGCAGAGCCATTATAGTTAACCCCATTTATCGTGACTGCATTATTGTTCTCATCACCATATTTGTTCCATGCATCATAGGCAGGATTATTTTCTTTGCCATTCAACTCAGGATAGAGTGGATTGGCACTGCTTTTTGAATTAGGATTCTGATCAGTTGAGTTATTCGATTGCCAATCAACCGCCTTCAAATAAGAAGCATTCACTTTAAATGCAAATCGGTTGTTGAAAGCCTTGGCAAAACGAACAGCGGTCTCACGCATGATTCCGGGATCATGTGCAATACCATCAACATGATTAACCCCTGTGCGTTGATAGACCGAAAGTCCTTGTGATGTAAACGGACTCTTTGTAACCAGGTTGGCCATACCATTGATGGCGTTCATTCCATACAATGCAGATGCCGCTCCGGGAGTGATTTCAACACTTTGGACATCAATTTCGGTTGGTCCAATAGCGTTACCTAGTGGTACACCAAGTGTGGCTGCTTGCATGTCAACGCCATCAACCAATTGCATGAATCTGAAATTATTGGGGATATTAAATCCTCTTGTATTAGGAACCTTGAATGTAATACTCGATGTTGTCATCTGAACACCTTTCACATTTTCCAATGCGTCATAGAAACTGGCTGCAGGAGTTTCCTTGATAGCCCTGATATCAAGTTTTTCAACGGCAACAGGCGACTTAAGTATATTCTCAGGCATACGGGATGGAGATACCACGATCTCACTCCCAAGAACCGTTTGCGTGGCCAGAGAAACCTTCACACTGGATCCCAATGTTTTTATATCAACTTCCTGCTCTTTAAAACCAACAGAGCTAAATACAATAGTAAAAGGCAAAGGCGTTTTTGTTCTTAATGAAAATTCACCGTCAACATTTGTTACCGCCCCGGTAACAGTTCCTTTAACTTGTACAGAAACATCTGATAGTGGCTTTCCTGTCTCTGTATGTAGAACAACACCGCTAATTTCAATCGTAACGTTCTCCTGAGATTTAACATAAAAAGAATTAATCAACATCAAAACCAACAGCTGCAACCAATACCTTCTCATACTAAATTTATTTTGCCTTTTAATATATTGTCTACCTTTTTTGTAGACTTTTACGAGCGCAAATATATATCTAAAAAATTTTAGTCTACCGATTTAATAGACCTTTTTTTTTAGAAAAGTTTCACAATGATCCTTAAGCTCCAGAAGATAACAAGAATACCGAGCAACAAGCTGGCCGTCTTTTTAGGCAACTTGCCTGCTAGTTTTGCTGCAAAAGGTGCAGCTATAAATCCCCCAATTATGAGCGCAAAAATGGTTTGCCAATGACTGATACCAATCAGTTGAAAGAATGTGAGTGCACTTGCAAAAGTGACAAAGAATTCTGTCAAGCTTACGGTACCAACAGTCATGCGATGATTTCTCCCACCATTGATCAAAGTGGTTGTAACGATTGGCCCCCAGCCTCCCCCACCAAATGAGTCAAAAAAACCACCAACACCTGCCAATAAACTATAGCGTTTAAATTTCTTTGGAGTATAAGCTTTGCGAAAAGCATTGATCAAAAACTTGATTCCCAGAAATAAGGTATAGACTGCTATAACAGGCCTGATAAACTGTCCGTACCGTTCTCCAAGAAATACCAGCATAATTGCTCCTGCTATCGCACCTAAGACACCTGGAATAACCAAACGCCAAAATAATTTCATATTGACGTTTCCGAATTTATAGTGACTGATTCCTGAGGCTCCACTTGCAAAGATCTCTGCAGTATGAATGCTTCCGCTGATGACAGCAGGATTAACCCCGGTGGATAGCAAGATAGATGCACTGGCTACTCCATATCCCATACCCAAAGCACCATCTATCATTTGTGCAACAAAACCCGCCAGCAAGATCCATCCAATATTATTATCGAGCGTCTTATACCAGTCCAATGTTCCTGAGTACATCTGCTGCATCGGCAAATATGAAAACAAAAAGTAACCGATGATCATAAAGATGAAAGCCAGCGAGATATTTCTAACCAGACTCTTCCATTTTTTTACACTGGCAGACTCTTCCTGCTCTACCAGCACCTTCGTCAGATCATTCAGCTTGCGTACTTTGGTATTAAAATCACCATTGATCCTGTCACGGATCTTATTGACATTGTTCAACAACTGATCCATTTCAGTTGGCAATGATTCATTGAGCACCTGCTTCAATCGTTTCGCCACGGTAGGTGATTTACCGTTGGTGGAAATAGCAATCTTCAGATTTCCTTTCTTGACGATACTACCGAGATAAAAATCACACAGATCGGGGGTATCAGCCACATTCAGCAATACATGCTTATCTTTTACAAAATCCCTGATATCCTTGTGCAATTGTTTATTGTCAGTTGCAAGAACCACAATATCCTTTCCTTCTATGTCATCATATTCAAAATTCCGCTCTATCAAAATGCATTGCGGATGCTGTTGGAGTATTTCACGAACTTCATTCTTGACAAAAGGTGCCACAATGGTAATGTTGGCATCAGGAGAATTTCCTAACAACGACTCCAGTTTTTCCAATCCAACATTGCCCGCACCAACCAATAACATATTCAATTGGTCAAGCTTCAAAAAGATAGGATAAAGGAGATTACCCCGATCTTCTTTTTTCACCTCTGCGATCATATGTATTTCTTGCTTGTTCATTTATAACGCTGCGTTTTCAATCCATTGTTTAGCATGCCTTGATGCATAACTGATAATGATCGTTGCTCCTGCACGTGCCAATGCCGCCCATACTTCAAGATGAACAGCTTGTCGATCGGCCAACCCCTCCTTAACCAGTAATTCCAGTGCAGCATATTCACCACTCACATGGTAAGCTGCAATTGGTTTGTTAGACAACTCAGCAATTCCTTTAATAACATCTGTATAATTCCCTGCAGGTTTAACCATCAATACATCTGCCCCTTCAGTTTCATCCCTTAGTGCCGTATCAATAGCATCCTTTAGATTAAAGGGAGAGATCTGATAACTCTTGCGATTTTGCAGTCCGATTGAATTGGGTGATGAATGACAAGCATCCCTGAATGGACCATAGAACTGAGAACTGAATTTAGCTGCATAACTCATGATCGATACATGATCAGATCCATGTTGATCCAGTGTTGTACGAATTGCTCCGATGCGACCATCAGTCATGTCACTTGGCGCAATACAATCTGCTCCTGATTTAGCCAGGCTAAGTGCATAAGCGGCCAGTTCTAGAACAGTTTCATGATTTAATAAACGAGTTTGTGCATCATTCAGCATACCACAGTGGCCATGGTTGGTGTAGCTGCACAAACAGAGGTCTGCAGCGATCCATACACGATCACCAAATTTTTCTTTGATCATTGAGATAACCCCTGAAGCAAAGCCGAAATCAAAACCACTTGAAGTTTTATGTTCTGGTATAGGGAACAATAAAAATTTTGATATGCCAGCAGCAAGGTCTTGTTCTATTGTTTGAATAATGCTGATGCTGGTATCAACCCACACATCGTTCAATCCGGAAACCAATCTTTTTTCACTCACACTTTCTTCAACGAACAATGGCTGAATAAACGACTTGTGCGACAACCGGACAGTTGACGTCAACTCACGTATATGCCGATCGGTTCTTAGCCTACGGTTGGTATGCGGGTAGCTGACTTCCGCCATAGTTCAAATGATTTAATAGTTGGGAAAACAATAGGATCGATTCCGGCATTGCGCAACAACACAGCGGTCTCACCTGCAGCACATAGATGCACAGCATCTTTCCTTATATCCTTTCCGTAAAATTCATATTGAGAAAAACTGCTCCAGAAAAAAGCTGTAGCACCTGACATGAGCTGATAAATATCTTGCTCGTTAGTTGGACTCAACTCATAATTGGAAACCGCCTTATACCCTTTTTGTATCCAACGCTCTGCTGCCTTGTGATGGGTCAGAATGGTCAATTTTCTGATATTGATGTTATACAAGGGCATGCTGAATACCTTCTCTAATCTTTCAAAACCCATGGCATCAGCAGACCCATCCACCCATAGTCCAAGTTTTGCCAGCTCATACCACGTCTTTGTTCCCGAAGCCCATATCTTTTTTCCTGCTAACCTTTCGAATGCATCAGGATGCAACAACGTTTTGTAATTGGCGACAAATACAGTATCCGATTCGATCGCTTGTGTGAAGTCGCCCACCGTATAACTGAAAAACTTCCGCATGTGATCTGTCGAAGAGAATAATTGATGGTCATCAAGATTTAATTCAGGCAAGTTCGTCCACCTCGAAAATTTCTCTCCATATTGATCCTCTCCTGCAGCATACACATAGCTTCCCTGTTCATTGTTAATGGTCACCACACCGAAACGCTGCAAACAACCTGTGCCAAATTCAAACCCTATCCTTTTCTCTTTTGCGACTTCCGTCAATAGTTCAGGTTGATCGATCTTTCTGATCAGCTCAACAGCGTCAAGATTGTTTGGATCAGCTTCTGCAACGATAGCAGCCTGACAAGGAGCTGGAGCACACTCGATCAAAGGCAATAACATAGATCGTTTCCCTTTCAACAAGGATGAAATAGAATATTCACCTATATGACCATTCGACAACTCATCCCTCAACAACCTGTTCAATCCCGCTGTAGCCAG
>JBKCFW010000078.1:0-12203 GCA_046303675.1 bacterium | reverse complement strand
GTTTCAGCACATTGTACAATGCTCTTCTGAAATAGATCTGATTGTACCAATGATCAAGGTGACCTGCCTGAAATGCTGCATCTTGGCGGTTATCGGTAAAGCCAATAACTTTTCGTTCGTTTGCCGGCGAAGCCCCTATTGCTGCAGTTACAATTACATCAGTACCTGTGGCACGACCAATAGAATTGAGCAGGAATAATTTTCCAAACTCTGTGCCCCCCGAATGTTCCGTTCTGCAAGACGGACAATAAGCTAATGGCGCAGGCATCAATGTACCCGTTTCATTTTCATCATCATGATAATGAGTAAACGTATTTGTGAGTGTGTCTAACCTACCTAAAACGGGTTTCTTTTCTTTATAACGGCTTGCCAGTTCTCTCTTTTTGGGAGTGAGCCAATGATCAGGCACTTTGCTTAAATCTTCTTTAAATGCAGGGGAGTAATAACCAGACCTTCCTTTGTTGGCCTCATCCTGAAAGGTCCAAGGATTGGCTTCATTGGTTTGCTCATCGTACCACATGCCGTAATATTCCTGGCCGCAGGTTCGGCAAAAATGCAAGGGGTACAGCGTACTGATGCCTCTCCCTTCCTCCTCACACTTAGGGCAGGTCGTTTCACCACTATCACTCAGATATTCACAACCTTCCACCAGGCAGCCCCGTAACTCCGAGCCCTGATTGTAAAAGGCGTGAACCTTAGGCACAAATCGAGGCACTTCACTTCCCATCGCTGATATTACTGTTCCCATCATCCCCAATATCAAACCTGCTTGTATTTCCAACTTGCAGGCCTCAAGATCTTCGTCCTTTCGTACAACATCTCTATACTGCTGTGCAAGGGTGCCATAATCCTTTACCTCTTTCAGTGACTGTTCTAAAAAAGTCAGCAGCTTTGATTGTTTCAGTTCATTACCCAATGCCAATGGTGTTAATTCACCTGAGTATGGGTAGCCCATAATCTGTTCAAATAAAGGCAATACTGTTTCAAATTGATCGCTGTCGAAAGCCTCAAGCATAGCTTCGGTAACTGCAGGCCTTCCCGATATACTTTCTCCTTTAAATTCAATGGTTTTATCTTCTTCTTCTACGACCACATTAGCAGGCAAAAAGGGCTCTCCAAATATCCTTGTGGCGAAGCCAGCTACCGCTGTGGCTGAATCTGCACCACCTATATCATTAGCCATAGTTGCAGAAGTTCCAATACAAATCAGCTTACCGTTAGTTTCCGTTTTCTGTTTTAACCTTCTTATGAGAAAGGCAACATCAGTACCTTGTTTACCACTATATGTATGCAATTCATCCAACACCAAAAAACGGAGATTCCTTTTTATTTCTTCTCTGAATAAATCTGCATCATCATTCCGGGTGAGCATGAGTTCCAGCATCACATAGTTGGTAATGAGAATATCGGGAGGTGTTCTACGCAACTGCTGCCGGTCTATAATTTCACTATCGTTGGGTACAGCATCCTCACCAAAAACTTCCTTATATGCCTTAAGGGCTTCTTCACCTGTAGCCTCGGTATCGCCTGTATAAAGACCAATTGTAACACCCGACCCTTTCAACTTCTTAGCCAATTCCTCATATTGCGTATTGGCCAGGGCATTCATGGGGTAAATGATAATGGCTTTGATGCCTTTTACACCATTGGCCGCCTGTTCCATACAATGGCTTACAATAGGTAACTCAAAACAGATTGACTTTCCGGAACCGGTACCCGTAGTAACAATCAGGTTTTCTTTTTTGTAGGCTGCAATTTCTACTGCCCGCTGCTGATGGGCGTAAGGAATAAATTTTGGATACACTTGATTGCATCCTGTATGCAACCAACCATTATTCACCAGTTCTTTTACCGGCAATCCCGCCTTGAAACGTTTGCTGATTTGTATCACCGGTTCCTGCCATAGCATGCTCCGGTTATTTATACCCGTTTCTACAAACAATTTAATCTTTTCATTCTTGAAGACCTGAAAAGTCTGGATATAGCTTTTGTATTGTTCCTTAACGGACTTGTATATTTTAAAAGGATCCATATCAATGATTGGTTTTGTTTGTTAGTTGTTGTTTCATTTCATCCCTCACCCAGGCAAACTCATCATACAACTGTAAAATAGTTTCCTTGGTGCGGTAGCTGCCGTATTTATCTATGTCTTTGCGCTTTATGATGGGGAAGGTTTCCAGGATATAATCCATTTCCGCCTTCTCCAAACCATAGAGGTGAGCATAAATGGCATCTAACTCGCATTGGAGTTGGAAACGTTCTTTTTCGTTCCAGATAAAGGGTTCAGTAAGGCCAAATTCGCTACCAAAAGCATCTAAATCGTGAGCTGTGTAGGTAAGCTTTATGACTCTTGATTTGATTTCTTCTACAATGGCTTCGCTTATCTGATTGGATTTGATACAAGGACATTGTTCTAAAATAACTGGCGGAAAGTTCAACGTAACCTTCGCTCGGACTGTGAAATCAAAGCAGAAAGAGTTCATGTTTCCTAAATGCAGCACTAGATCATTTAAATTCTCTATGAAAAGGGAATATGCTGAGTTAGAAATTACGGATGAAGGAATAATGGCTGCAATTGAACATCTCTCGTTTGTTGAAGAAGATATATATCGGTAATCAAAATACCAATCATGATTCCATTTCCACTTAGCGTTCTTTTCTTTTGCTACTGTAGCACTTGCAAAATATCTCGGCTCAATAGTAATGTTGACATTGGCTTTTTCCGGGGAAGAAAGATTTCTTGCATTTCCCTTTAATCTTTCCTCTCTGCTAATGTTGGCAAAGGTGGCGTATCTGTGATCGTATTGATGGATGAGCTTTGACTCATAAACTGGTAGCATGTCTTCACCACCCTCCTCATGCAGCAAGTGGGCATCAGCAGTCATATTGATCATCCGATGGATGTGAACCTTATTATTCTGGTCGCTGTCATCCTTCAAGACTCCAAACTGATAGAGCTTCTTGCTAATGTCTACCTCATACTGGTTTTTGAACGCAGGCATCAGTTGGTTGTTGGGATTGAATTGCTTCAATTCGTCAAAACTTAAATAAATAGCATTTGAGCTAGCTACTACATCTTCTACATTAAGAAGATAAAATAAAAACTTTGCCCTGTGCCTTTCATTAAAACCCTTTTGAAGGGTCACTGCACAGAATCTGTACTGGCCATGGACATGATGAAAAATTCTATTTCTGTTCTCAAAGTCAAAAATCGACTTCAAAACATTGGTTTCAAAATAGTGTCTGAAAAGGGGAGACGTAGTATCATCCATAAAGAAGCCTGATGGGATGATATAGCCGCATGAGCCATTAGAATTGAGTAACCACCCTACTTTTTCCGTAAAAAGTGGATAGGTATTCAATAATCCATCATTTCCAAATTTGAACGATTGGCTCTCTTTGAAATATGCAATCTGCTTGTTGGTATAGTTCACAGCAGCAGCATATTCGCAAAACAGTTCTGGCTCTGCTTCCTTAAGGGCGGCAATTGCCTTATTTCTCTTACTGGCATTTTTTATTTCTGAAATAGTAGGTTTTCTTATTGCAAAAAATTCTTTGTCTTCTAGGTTGATTTTCTCCCAAGGTGGATTGCCGAGTAAGCAATCAAACCCGCCTTTTTCAAACACTTCCGGAAACTCTAAATGGTAATGGAAGAAGTGGTATTGGTCCGCAGTTTTCAATACCCGTTCTATTAGCGCTTCGTTTACCTTTTCATTTTCCCGCAACTGTTCCAGCGTAAGATTGGTAGGATAAAGATTGAGGTCAGTTTCTGTTTTTTCAATAAAGAAGGCAGCAGTCCAAACATCGGCCATCAACCAGTCTTTAAACTGGCGTTCCATTTTTTCCAGCTTGCGGTATTCTTCCTCAGCTTCTTCCACATCGCTGCTGTCTGCCTGCTTGCGGTTGTTCAAAGCCTCCCGAAGCCGGAGTAATTCATCGGTTTGGTTGCGGCCAAATGGCAAACCATATTGTGCCTGCGGTTCGTTTACCCGGTTTAAGCTCTCTAACTGTTTGCGTATTTTCTTTTTCAGTTCGGTACAAATAGCGGGATTATCGTTACCCACAGGCTTGTATGCCTCTTCGGGTATGCCTCTCTTAATCAAATCCGGGGTAGCACCTATCAGGGAGTTGCCGCATTTCAGTTTATGATCTAAAAAAGTCAGCGGCATATCAGGCAGGGAGGCCGTAATCCAAAGGGAGAACTTGGCCAACTCAATCGCCATGGGGTTCAGGTCTACTCCATAAATGCAATGCAGCAGTACATCCCGCTTGGCTTCCCGCAATTGGTCTTCGGTGGGACGTTCTTCCTCACCCATGCGTATCAGGGCCAGTTCTTCGCCCAATTTTTCCAAGGCAGCGCAAATGAAAGCGCCTGAGCCGCAGGCAATGTCGGCCACTTTCAAATCAAGTAATGCTGTTTCTTTCTCAGCTTGTGTGGTTTTGCCATTAAGTGCATTTTGAATCACGGGCACTAAAGCAGATTCAATGAGCTGGGCTACAAGGCGGCTGTCGGTGTAATAAGAGCCAGTGGTTTTCCGGTCGGTTCCCCTGTCGTCTAAATAAAACTCCCCTCTTTTAATTTCCCTTTTGCCAAGCGTAAAGGATTCCTTTGCCAATTTGGGTTCATAGTCCAGCAAACTTTCATACACGGAGCCCAGCTCATCAATGGCCAGGTTTGCATAGTTGATGCGGTTGCTCAGGTTATCGAGCTTGAAGTAGCTGAGCCGGAAAATAGCATCGAGCAGGTATTTGTTTTTCAGCGAAAGGTCTTTGATGGTAGCAATTTTCTTATCTGAAAAAAGTTGACCGCCAAAAGCGTTGATCGTGTCGCCATTTTTAAAAGTGTAGCCTTTGGCCACCAATTGAAAGGATATTTTCAGTCCTTCCCAAAGGTCGTGTTCCTCATCGTGGCTGTAGTTACCCCGTTCAGCCCTTTCACGTAAGGCATTCAAACTATATGTACGGGCATAGATACTGTTGCGTACCGGCAACCAGCCTTTTTGCTCGGCAAACATGAGGAAGAGCAGGCGGTAGATGATATTCAGTATTTCGCCATAAAAGGCTTTTACTTTTCCGTTCTGAAATTCATCGGGGTTCAGGTTTTCTGCAAAGCCATTTCCCAGCTTTTCGATGGCTTCAATGACCTGGTCACGGAGTTTGTTGCCAACCTTTACGCCTGTTTCTCTTGATTTTTTGTGAAAGCTTTCCAGCAGGCATTTGTCTTCCACTTCAATGGGGTTTCCTTCCTCATCATATTCGGTCACCTGCTTACCCTGATATTGATTCTCTATACGTGAACGATGGACTATGCGATAGAATACCCGGAACTGCTCCGTATTGGCTGTTTCGAAAATGCTTTCCAGGTCAAACTCCAAAAAGCCTTTCGTGATGCTATGGTAAAAGTCTCGCAGTAAGCGGAGCTTCTTGCCATTAGTCAGCATAGCCCACTGGTGGTGACTTGTATTGAGGTATTGCTGCAGACAATCCTGCGGACTTTTGTTGGCGTGGGTGCGGCTTTGTTTGTCCTTACTATCAAAATCCTGTGCCGAATGCACCATGTGAATGACAGGTGCATACTCACTGTCCCAACCCTTGTAGGGAATATGGTATTCAGTTCCTGATTCGCTTTTGATGTTGGAAGCAACAAACACCGGTTGATAATCCAGTGCTTTCAATAAAGGGAGTATCCACTTATTTCGAAGTTCCGTATTATCCAGTTTGTTTTCAATAATCTGTGTGCGGTGTTCTTCCCAGCGTTCACGAAGTTTTTCAAAAGTGGTGGCTATTATTTCATCCACTTTTTTAACTTCTGTCCCAAAGCTTTTGTCTTTTACATACTCCGCTTTGGTTTCGCTGGCCAATGCCATGCAGAAATCCTCAGTGATGATATTACCGCTTGATTTAATAAAACTTAATGCCATGCTATCGTTACAATTATAGCGGTTGAATAATGGTAATGGTTAAGAGATCATAACCGGCTTCCTCAATATGAATAATATCGTCTAACCAGGCGGGTTGCTCGGTGTTCTTACTCTCTACCAGTATTTTTTTGTACAATTCCTGTCTTTCCTCAATCAGCTTATACCTTCTTTCCTTTATTCTGGAATCAATCAACTGATGAAGACCTGAGAAATTCAGGGCTTCATTGATTTGCTCAGCTAAATCGGACTGTGATAAACTGCGTGTAGTTTGGGCAGGAGTAAACTGCGTGTTTGATAAAGCCTTTTCTGTATAGCTATCAACCGCAATGGTGATGAGCTCCTCTATTACCCGTTTCTCTTTCAGGCCTACCGTATACCGAACCAAAAAGTTGTAGAGATAAACAACCGTCTCCACTTCACCGGAGAAGAAATAAGCATTACGACCATATAGTCCCTTATCGGTAAAAAATTCAGCTTTTACCAGCTCAATCAGTTTACGAACAAAGGGGTGACCGGCATCGAGAATGATGGCATCCGGATTGGTTAAAGCCAGTTCAGGATCGAACGTAACTTTTTTTAGATGGTCACCAAATCGACCGATGATTAAACGAGGGTCGTTGATGGTGATTTCATAAAACCCGGACCCTTTGTCTATCAAAGCAGAATTAAAGCGGGAAAGGGCGGCTTTCACAAAAATCAACACTTCTTCCTGTGACCCTACAATCCGCTTGGTTTCTTCAATTCGTTTGTCAATCTCAGGTAGTTCAATATCCAGGCTGCTATAGAAGGATTCTTCTTCAATCCTCTTTTTACGCTTTCTATCCTCTTCTGGAGATAGGAAAGCCTTCCTAACTGCCATCTTTGTTTCATCCAGGCCAGTTGTAGAAAACAGATCAAGTGTATTTGTATTAACCTGCAATTTCTTTTTTCTTCTACTTTTTGTTGCTTCAGAAACCAATTCCTTTAATGAATCCTCATCACCAAAGAAAGCAGCGGCATAGTCCCGATCGCTTTCCATGGTTTTCTTTTTATCAATTAGCAATTGCAGTATTTCTTTATCCAATGATTTATCAACCACCAATGTTCTGATGGATACTGTTTCGTGCTTCTGACCGATGCGATCCACACGGCCATTTCTTTGTTCTAATCGATTAGGGTTCCAGGGAAGTTCATAGTGAACCACATTGGAAGAAAGACGCTGAAGGTTCAAACCTTCAGAAATCACATCGGTAGCAATTAATATGGCAGCTTTGGTACGGTCGAATTTTGCAAAAATTTCAGCACGAGCATTCAAACTCATATCACCATGCATGACGAAAACTTCATACTCTTTTGCCTTTATATTCTTTTCCAGATAATCTAACGTATCCTTATACTTGGTGAAAACAATAAGCTTGGGATCCTTAAACAACAGTTCTGGGATGATTTCATTTTTCAGCTTTTGTAATTTCTCATCATCTCTCGGTGTAAGTGTTTCCCCAAATTCAATAATGCGTTTAAGCTCCGCTATTTCATCCTGGCTAAGGGCTTCAAAATCCAAACGGAGTGAGGCCATTTCTTCTGAAACCCTTTCATCTTCCATAGCAGCATCAAACAAAGACTGTTGTAGAGTTTCCTCTGAAGTTTCTTCATTGTTTTCAGACGCATTTTCAAGTGAATTGATCCGATTCTTCAGCGATTGCAAAACGGCATATGGTGAACTGATGGCTCTTTTCTGCAAATGTATAGCAACCCAGTTTGCAATGTTCCTTACTCTTCTTGATTCACTTCCTCCTGCAGACTTCAAAATAAAATCACCATATCGTTCTACAGCATCTAAAAGCTGAATGAGCTTCCCATTTGCCTTGGGATCAATGATTATTTCTTTCTGATCCCTGCCTGGAAAAGGAGATTTCTTTCCTTGTTTTGCATACCAAGCTTCCAGCTTATGTCTGTTACGCTGAATTACATTATAACGAGCCTTTGATTTGTCAAACAAAATTTCACCAGCGCCATTGTACTTTACTATTTGCGGATTGAGAATTTCCAAGATGCTCGCAAACGAGTCCGAATATCCATTGTGCGGTGTGGCGGTTAAGAAAAGTACATTAGTGATTCTGGCACCCAAATCCTTAATCATCTCGTAACGCTTCTGCTGTTTGGCAGCCTGCACTGTACTATGAGGACGGGCACAAAGGTGTACTTCGTCAACCAACATTAAATCCCATTGTTGTTCCTGAATTTGTTGTTTGATATCAGGAGATTTAGCGTAATCAACCGATGCAATGACAAACTGGAAATATTGCCATGGATTTGCTCCAGCAGGTAATTCCTTTTCAAATTCTTTTCTGGAAAAGGAATCAATGATTGTTGCTTTTATGTGGAAAAAATAGTCAAGGGATTCCTTCCATTGCTGTTTGAGGTTTGACGGTGTTAAGAAAAGTACTCTTTTGACTTTACCTCTTTGAATCAACTCAGATATGATTAAACCGGCTTCTACCGTTTTACCTAAGCCGACATCATCCCCAATGAGCATTCGTGTATTTGGTTTTTCGAGAGCCAGTACCAAAGGCACCATTTGATAGTTGTATGGGATAACAGAAGATCTGTGAAGGCTTAGAAATGGAGCTGATCCATGAATAAGATCGAACTGGTAGGCTCTTAGCAATAATCGTTGTACAGATAAATCTCCTGGTAGTTCAGCATTTATTCTTTCAAACTTTTCTTCCCGAATATTTTCTACATCAGCAAGAAAAACACGCTGATCAATTGAGTCTCCTGTTATAGGTGTAGCAACTATCTCTGAGCCATCAAATTCATCTACTCTCCAAAGGCGGTTACGCATGTTGATGATAATGCCGGGCTTTATGCTAGTGTTGTTCATGATTTGAGATTTACATTTTTTATATGCATCTTCACTACATATTATTTAATACCCATTTATTGTAAAATAAGATTCGTATCTTATTACTTGATTAAACGTATTGTAAATACAAACCAAATAAAGTAGGCTTATCACTCTGCTATTTTAAGCATTATAGGTTTTATAATGACAAGGCTAACAACCTCATATTTTGCAATTATTACAAAAATAATTTCCTTCTTTTTTTTAAACGCATTAATCTATTTTAAATATTATTCATTAGTAAATTTATTAAATTAAAGTCAATATAATTTATTTTATCATACTTTAACTCAACTTCATTATCTAAAACTATAGAATGAACATAATTGTATTTATTTCAGTAGTGAATTAATCCAAATGGAAAACTTGTCTCTCTTAAATTTTCCTGTGTTTAGTGCTCCCGGACTATAGTTATTTGAAAAAATAACCATATTAACACCTGTTTTTCCTAAGAATAAAACGAAAATTACAGAACCCTTATCACCAAAAGTTCGAATAGCAAACATATTAGGTTCACTATTTTGGTTGAATTGGTTAATGAGTCTTTCTTTTTCTTCCTTAGATTTAAATGTTTCAGGATTTTCGAAAAGGTTTATAAAGTTTTCCTTGCTATATCCTGACATATCGTAGTAATAATCATATAAATCATAAAAGCCTAAAACGTTTGAAATAGCAGAATCCATTGAGACAATATTTATCGTAGAGTCATCTAGTTTTTTTGTTGACCATAAATGTTGTTGAGCAAATGATGAACTCAAGGAAGATGTTAACACAATCAGTAAGAATAGCTTTTTCATATTTATTACTTTGTATTTATCAAAATGTAAGTTAAAGGTAATAAACCAAGAGGTTATTAAAACCACTTGGTTTATTTTTTTATATCAACCCTTCATCAGCAAATGACAAATAGTTAGTATCTGTCAAAATGATATGGTCTAGGATGTTTATGTCCATATATCTACCGGCCTCTTTGAGCTTATCGGTTATTTCCCGATCTGCGTTAGACGGCTTAGTATTCCCAGAAGGATGATTGTGACATAATATGATACTTACTGCTGCCGATTTCAAGGCAATACCGAGAATCAAACGAGGATCAGCAACTGTACCTGTTAATCCTCCTGAAGAAATTTTACTCCACCCCAATACATAATTCGATCTGTTTAAATACAAAACCAAAAACTCTTCTCTTAATTGAATAATATCTGGATCAAATAATGATCGCAACACTTCTTGTGCAGAATGAGAGGATCCAATTTGTACCGATGAGGATTTCTTTGGATGATAGCTGACTTTGATCTCAGCCAAATCTTTACTTATGCAATTCATATTTGTGGTTTTTAAATGATGGAAATAAAAATCCCCACAAGACAAGCCGGTGGGGATGATGCTTAACGTTAGCAGAATTAATGTTGTCCGTTCATACTAGGTTTTGATAAGTCTGATAGCAGGTTATTGCCAATAATGATTTCCCGTTTCCGGTTTTCAAATTCAGGCTTTAGCATTTGTTGGAACTGAGGATACATCTTATACAAGGCTATCAACTCATTAATGGATTTACATTCACCGATCCTTTCATGTACATCGTTGGCTTGAACATCTGTACCTGATTGACACCATTCTAGAATCATTTTACCTGTGTCTGGCGTGATGATAAATTCTGGTTGTTCTGTGAATAAGCCGGTACGATTTTTACTTACACGTACCAGGTGCTTATCATTGATGATTTCAAAAGCAAGGCTAAGCTCATAATCGTATCCTTCTCGTATTTCATCATCTAGTCCTGCTTTCTCCACCTTTGTCTTATTGCCTTCTGTAATGAGATTGTACGCCTGTTTCTTACGCGTAGTGGTGATGACATGACAAGGAGATTGTAAGATCTTATTCAGCCATTTCTGATACAGTGGTGTAGCTTTTGCCCAATCCTGATATCGTCCTCCTAAAGAGTTCTGATACTCTAATATGCCACCGGCACCCTTCCATACATGCGTAACGGAATCAATGATGATTACTTCAATTCCTGCTTGTTCACAGATGTCAATGGCTTCTATATAACGGTCAGGACTGAATGGAGCATCTAACCGTAATGTCTTATATGGACCAAGATGTGAATACAAGGAGGCTGAATCATTCTCAGTATCGATAACAGCAATCGATTCCCAATTACCTGTCATGCCATACGCCAATAGTAAGGCACTGTATGTTTTACCGAATCCTGATGGTGAAGCAATATTCATTTTGATCTTCACTTTTTTTCTGGATGCTTTAACTAACTGCATAAAGTTTAACTTTAAAATGTTTAGAAATGAAAAAGGGAGCCGGTAGAAACCAGCCCCCCTATTATCCATCAACCACAACTGCCAAGACGCTACGAACTACTTGTAGCGATTGATGGTTTGTGTGTTCTACACTTGGTCGTTTTTGGTCCGAGCAGTATGTAGTGGTTGATTAGATTAATTAGACAGATGCAAACTCATTGACACGAGTGTGCCCAACAAGGTTTTCCTGACTATTGTCTGCTGAATAAGCATAGCTGTGTTGCAAACGCATAACTTCTCCCGTTCTAGGGTTAGTGAAGTCATACGGCTCACAAATCGTCTTTACGATTTCCCCCGGCATACGTTGGCCAATCATAGCTTGTGCGACCACTTCATTGAAGGTGCAAGGGATAGAGCATTTGCGGACAGTGGCGTAATAACGACCACTTGTGGAACTTTGAATTAATTCAACGCCTCCTGTTATTTCCAGGGCAATGAATTTCGAACCATCTTTACGGGTTCTTTCTGCGTAACCTGTTACTGTTACCATAGTTGTTTTTTTTTAATTGTGATGTGAAATGGATGATTGATCTACCATAAATCAAGGGTTGCTACATGTGCACCTGAGCAATCAAGAAGATGGCAGTACGTTGTATGTCAGCGGAGTCGTTGAATAGTAGCGTAAGGTGATGAATCCGCTGATAATTATTTGAGTGATGTCTGGGGTTAAATAGAGGGCGATGTTAAATTTGAGGGGGGGTAGGAGCTTAGCAAATGGGAGTGGGGGTTGGTTAATGAAGCACTAGTTATCGCGACGAATATGTTTGATTTTCTGCCCTTTTTGTAGTTATAGCTATCTTATACGTCTATTAGATACTTTATTGGCAGAGGAGGGCGGAGATAAAAAATATAAAGACGTGTTTGTACCAAACAAAGATAGAAACGGTTAAAAATGTTTCTAAATAGCTTCTAAATAGAAAATAAAAAAGCAGCTACATTACTGTAACTGCTTGATTCTCTGGTGGATCCTGTTGGACTTGAACCAACGACCCTCTGATTATGAGTCAGATGCTCTAACCGGCTGAGCTAAGGATCCTACTCTTTTCAGAGTGGGGGCAAAAATAGCAAAATCATTTGTAATTC
>JBKCFW010000077.1:0-9290 GCA_046303675.1 bacterium | reverse complement strand
CTGTCACTCTCAAATGATCAGACCATTCAGATCAGAAACAGCACGATATGGAGAATATTCCAAAGCTGGAGAATTCGTTTATGATCACCCATTCCAGTGGGGTTCGAAAAGAAGCGGACCGGATCTGGCCAGAGAAGGTAGTGGCAACAACAAGAAAACAAACAGCTGGCATTATAATCACTTTGATAATCCACAAGCGTTATCACCAGGTAGTATGATGCCATCATATTCCTTCATGCTTGATCAGGATCTTGATACCAGCAACACTGCTTCAAAGATCAAGGCCATGCAAAAGCTAGGCGTGCCATATGAAAAGGGGTATGAAGAAAAAGCCAATGCTGATCTCATGGAACAGGCAAATAACATTGCTGAAGACTTGAAAAAAGATGGAATACAAACTCCTGCAAACAAAGAAGTCATTGCCTTGATCGCCTATATGCAACGATTGGGTACTGATATTGAAAAATTCAAAACTGCAAAAAACTAAACCCATGTTCAAGTTCATCAAACAATATGCGGAAAAAGTGGATGGCATTGCCATCTACCCTATAGTTGCGCAGCTCATCTTCGTTACCTTTTTCATTCTGATGTTGGTATACGTATTCAAGATGAAAAAGTCAGGCGTTGATGAGGCCAAACAACTGCCACTGGATTAATATAACACCCAAAACAACTACCATGTTAGTACAACTACATAACACACTGTTGAAAAAAGTATTCTTCATTCCAGTATTCATGATGGCCGCCACATCGCAGGCTCAGGATGCTGCAACAGCAACTAAAGACACTACCAACTTACTGGAGATGGCCATGATCATCACAGCAATTGTTTTGGTGGGCGTGATCTGGTTGCTGGCACAAGTGCTTTTGACCTTATCCAGGTCTATACTCAAAAAAAGAAAAGGAGAACTAGGCTTGAAAAGTATGATGATACTGATCTTCTCTTCTGTTCTTTCATCCAGTGCCACTGCACAAGAAAGTAATATTATGTCGGGATTAAGCACTGGTACAGGAAACTATGGTGGAATGAGTGCCCTGTCGTTTTATGCACTAACATCAGTTATTGCAATTGAATTGATCGTGATCTTCTACCTGGGCATCATGACACGCAGAGCTTTCAGGGATCTTTCCGGAGAGGCAGATCAAGCAATTGCGAAAGTTGGAGAACCAGGCAGTCTGGCTAAGTGGTGGAACAACTTCGATAAAAAATGGATGACCAAGGCAGTTCCTGTTGAGAAAGAAGCGGATGTGCTGTTGGATCACGACTATGATGGCATTCGTGAGCTTGACAATGCACTACCACCATGGTGGAAGTATGGTTTTTATGTAACCATCGTAGTTGGGGTCATTTATCTGTTTCTATTTCATGTAACAGGTACCGGCAAAAATCCTGAACAGGAGTATGCTGCAGAAATGACCGAAGCGCAAAAAATGGAAGAAGCATATAAGGCAAAAACAAAAACCATGGTGGACGAAAATAATATCACCATGGCTGATGCTGATGGAATTGCTGCGGGGAAAGCGCTTTATACTCAATCATGCGTTGCTTGTCATGGTGCAAATGGTGAAGGTGGTATTGGTCCGAACCTGACCGACAATTACTGGATACATGGTGGCAGTCTGAATAAGATATATCAAACCATCAAGATAGGATATCCTGAAAAAGGCATGCAATCATGGCAGTCCATGTACAGCCCTGTTCAAATGAAAAACCTGACTAGTTACGTAAAGTCAATTGTAGGCACGAAACCGGCTAATCCAAAAGCTCCTCAGGGTGACATTGATGCACAAGCAGCTCAGCCGACAAAATAATATTTATGATCAGTGCAAATGAAAAGGAACAGGTAATTGATCAGGCGTTTAGGGATTCTGTTGCTACGATCGACCAACAAGGTAAACGCAAATACATATTCCCTAAGAAACCTAAAGGTCCGCTCTACAATAAAAGAACGCTTGCATCCATCATTTACCTGATCATCTTCTTTACACTGCCCTGGATAAAAGTGAATGGAGAGCCATTCATCATGCTCAATGTATTGAAGAGAAAGTTCATTCTATTCGGACAAATTTTCGGTCCACAGGACTTTTTCATCTTTGCATTGGGCATGATCACATTTATGGTGTTCATCATTCTGTTCACGGTTGTATTCGGACGTGTATTTTGCGGATGGGCTTGTCCGCAAACCATTTTCATGGAGATGGTATTCAGAAAAATTGAATACTGGATCGATGGCGATCACCAGAAACAACAACAGCTGAAGGCCATGCCCTGGAATGCTTTCAAAATCAGAAAAAGAGCATTAAAGATCAGCATCTTCTTTCTGATCTCATTCATCATTGCAAATTATTTCATGGCATACCTCATCAGTATGGATGAAGTGATGCGTTATGTATATGAAGGCATTCCAGCGCACGTTGGCACATTCATCACACTAATTATCTTTAGCAGTGTTTTCTTCTTCGTCTATTATTGGTTCAGAGAACAAGTATGCATCGTTGTTTGTCCATATGGAAGACTACAAGGTGTCTTACTGGATAAGAATTCAATAGTCGTAGCGTACGACTATCTCAGGGGTGAACCCAGAGGGAAAAAATCAAGCGACAACCCAGTCGGCGATTGTATTGACTGCAAAGCCTGTGTCAGGGTTTGTCCAACCGGCATCGATATACGAAACGGAACCCAACTTGAGTGTATCAACTGTACTGCCTGCATTGATGCCTGTGATGAGATCATGGAAAATCTCAACAGGCCTAAAAAACTGATAAAACTGGCCTCGGAGAATAACATCATCAAAAAGGAAAAACTAAAGATCACAGGCAGAATAAAGGCCTACTCCGTTGCATTATCATTAATTGTTGTTGCATTGGTGTCCATGCTGATAACCAGAGATGAAATTGATGTTACTATTCTTCGTACACAAGGCATGTTATATCAACAATTGCCTGATGGGAAGATCGGCAATCTCTATACAGCCAGGATGTTCAACAAAACCCACAGAGACATCGAGGTACAGTTAAGCATTCCTGAAAGTGAAGGAACCATCGAGGTGATAGGTAAATCAGCTATCCTAACAAAAGAAAGTTATAAGATAGTGACCTTCATCGTGAAAAAAGATCCAGCACGAATCAAAAAGAGGAATACCAATATCAATATTGAACTTATCGCAGAAGGCAAACAACTAACAACCAAAAAGACCTCCTTCATCGGACCAGTCTTTCAATAAACAATCGACTATGAAATTAAGCTGGGGACATAAAATAATCATCGTATACGGACTCTTTGTTGCTGGAATCATGACCATGGTATTTCTTACAAGCAAACAAAACCGTGATCTGGTAACAGATGACTATTATGCTGAGGAGCTTGCCTATCAGGATGTGATCAACAAGTCGGCACAAACTGCCGCCCTATCAGCACCAATTGAAGTGGTGAAGTCAGGTGAAACGATCAGCGTCGACCTGCCAATTGAATTTGATAAAAAAATAAGCAAGGGGAAGTGGACACTTTACTATGCAGCTGATAGAAAAAAAGATGTGAATGGAGAATTTGAGATATCAAACAGATCTCTTCAAATTGAGATTCCAGAGAATGCTTCAGGACTTTACCTCTTTAAAATTGATTGGGAATGTGAAGGCATCAGTTACTACTATGAGAAACAAATCTTTCTGTAATTAATGCATCTTGAATACATCATACCGGCACTGATCATAGGACTTGGTGGAAGTCTGCATTGCGTGGGCATGTGCGGACCTTTAATGTTTACAGCATTGTACAAAGAAGAACAGCAGTCACCTGTGTCTCATTGGGTATTATATCATTCAGGTAGAATTGGGATGTATGGATTGTGGGGCATGCTCTTCGGATCCATAGGTGCATCAGTAAAATGGTTTGGTATACAACAAAATATTTCACTCAGTATTGGGATTGGGATAATAGTCATACTCTTTATCAGAAAGATATATCCGTCTTATGAACGGAAAATAGGAGAAATAGTACTGCTCAAAAAAATAAGAAACTTACTCATTCCCTACATCAGCAAACAAACAAGGTCAGCCTCCTTGATTGGTGGCGTGTTAAACGGACTTCTTCCATGTGGACTTGTATACATGGCTTTGGCAGGTGCAACTGCTGTTCAAGACCCTATCCATGGCGCACTGTTCATGATGCTGTTTGGAGTAGGTACACTCCCATTACTGATCAGTGTTTTATTGATTGGCAATAACCTGAGCTTTCCTATCAAAAAATATATTAACAAGTGGTACCCTGCAATTATCGGACTGATGGCGATCATGTTGATCATCAGGGGACTTAACATAGGAAACTTTTTCAGCCCTGCACTTAAACCCGGGGAAAATGCAGCTATACACTGCGTAGAGGAATGATAAAACTCAGTTTTTCTAATGATGTACATTATTGAAAAAAGAAGCATAAAAAAGGAAATTTGTGATGTGTCCAATTGATAACCTATAAAAAATTACATTATGCCTGGAAATGGAAGAACACTCATGAGATCATCACTTCTCCGCCCCTCTTTGTTGGAGGACATTGTTAGGCCCTGGAATGAGTGGCTTGATGAAAAATGGCCATTCAACACGCACATGCCTGCTGTGAATGTAAAAGAGACTGATGATAATTATATCATCAGTATGGCTGCGCCCGGATTAGAGAAGAAAGATTTTAAAATTGATGTCAATGGAACACTGATGACCATTAGTGCAGAGAGAGATCAGAAAACTGAAGAGAAAGATGAGTCTTACAGCAAAAGAGAGTATAGCTACTCATCATTTTCTAGGTCTTTTACACTCCCTGATGATTCTGTGACAGATAAGATTGATGCTACCTATGTTAACGGGGAGCTTAAACTGGTAATTCCGAAGAAAGAAGAAGCCAAGAAAACTCCGCACCAAAAAATCAGTGTACACTGATAACCATGAACAACACCCTGTCTGCCATCAGGCGGACAGGGTTCTTAAAAAATGGCCAATGATGATAAAAAACCTAATGATCAGTAGCAATGCAAGACAATACCAATTTGAAAATGCCTCTTGGTTAAGACTGATTGAATTTCTTGCCCAGGAGAATTCTCATATGAAAAACAGACTATCCGAGATCCTTGATCACATCAATGATCGGGAGAATCTTGAATTGGCTGAAGGATTTCAAAATCAATTTATCATCAAAGATGACTTGTATGATCATTTGATCCATGAATTGAAAGACGAAGCAAAGAAGATAAAAGAAGTCAAGACGAATGACAGGGATTTTATTTCTCCGGAGCTGAAAAAAACACACAAAAATTTCAGAGACCAGATTGAATTGTTAGAAAGAGATCACGGACATTTGAAAAAAGACTATAACACCTATCTCTATTCTCTTTGAGTCCACTAATCATATTTAAAAAACCCTTTATCTACGATAAAGGGTTTTTTTATTGCTGATGATCAAGGCATTAATCGACATCATCCACCAAGGCTCATCTTTAGCCTAATTGAATAGACTCCCTAACTTTTTCTCGTTCAACAATACAATATTTCCATCTTTAATGTCGATCAGTTTTTCCGACTTAAAATCACTCAATGTCCTGATGAGTGATTCCGTTGCAGTGCCTGCAATATTGGCGAGGTCTTCACGGGAGATGTGAATAGAAAACGGCGTGTTTCCGCTACCAAATTTTTTCTGTAGCATCAGTAACGCATCAGCTACTCTTTTTCTCAATGAGTTATAGGCGAGTCCCAATAACTGATTCTCTTTTTCTGAAACATTACCTGCAAGAATCTGAATGAACTTTTTCATTACGATCGGATTCTCTCTGATCAACGCATCAAACTCCTCTCGAGGTATGATCGCGATCTCAGATTCTTCCATAGCTTCTGCAGTTTCTCTATAGACAGAATTTTCCAGCAAGGCCATATAACCAAAATACTCACCCTGACCATATAAGCCAACTGTCAGGTCTTTCCCATCATCATTCGACTTATACAGCTTGACTTTACCCTTTTGTACAAGAAATAATCTGTTTGGATGATTTCCTTCGTTGTAGATCACTTGTTTCTTCTTGTATACATTGGTGTTTCTACCAGTAGCCAATTCCTCCCACACATTGTACTTGCCAATGTCTACAAGCAGATCTTTTACACCCTCTTGCGCAGGTGCATATTTTTTCTTTAAAATATCAATCTTCTTCAGGCGTTGTTCAATCGCATTCAACAACTCAACTTCTGTAAAAGGTTTAGTAACATAGTCGTCTGCACCCATTTCCATCCCCTTTCTGAAATCAAGACGTTCTGCTTTTGCTGTAAGGAAGATGAATGGTATATCCCTCAACTCCTCACTCTTGTTCAACATATGCAATACGCCATATCCGTCCAATACAGGCATCATGATGTCACAGATGATCAGATCTGGTCGATCAGCTTGGGCTTTTTCAATTCCTGCTTTTCCATTCTCGGCTGTGATCACATTGTAATTGGCCAGCTCAAGAATTTCTGCAGTATTCTCTCTGATCTCCGGATTGTCTTCTATCAACAGAATTGTATTCATATATCAAACTTTATTATAAATATTGTACCATGATCGAGTTCACTTTCAACAGAGATGGTGCCATTCATTAGTTCTATGTACCTGGAAACGATATGAAGACCGAGTCCTGTTCCTTGAATGTTCACAACATTTTTACCTCTGAAGAATCTTTCAAAAAGATGTTTTTTGTCCTCATCCGGAATACCCATTCCTTCATCCTGAACCTTGATAACAATCGATCTGTCGTTCACAATACTTTGAACATGTATATTAGATCTCTCAGGTGAAAATTTAATGGCATTGGAGACAAGGTTGATGATGATGTTTCTGATGAGAGAAAGATCCAGCTTAGCGATCATAGCTCCCTCATGCTGATATTGTATCTGCTGCCCAGCTTTAGTGATCGGACGAAGTTCATTGATGATCAATTGAAGCTGCTCTTTGAGGTTGAACTCTGTATAATGCAACTGGATCTTACCTTCTTCAATGCGACCAAGCGATAAAAACTCATTAAGAATATCAGTCAGATTACTCACTGCAGAACGAATCCTTAGAATATGTTTGTCTCTTTTATCCTGATCTGAATATTCGGTATACTTCCCAATCAGCGATACGGAAGAAAGAATCGTGCTGAGTGGTGTCCTGAACTCGTGTGACGCCATAGAGACGAACCGCGACTTCAGATCACTGAGTTCCCTTTCCTTGCTTAGTGCTTCGGTAAGCTCATCGCGGGATTGTTCAAGTTTGTTAAGTGTATCTGTTAGCTCATGGGTACGCAACGCAACCTTTTGCTCTAACTCTTCATTCAATTTCTCGATCTCCAGCTTCGCCTGCTGCATCTCAGCGGTTTGCTTACGAAGCATATTTTCAATTTCTGTTCGTTGCGTTACATCAATGATGAAGGCGATCACATGGGGCTCTTGATCGATCATATAATGACCAAGACTGATCTCAACCGGGAATTCAATTCCGTTTTTCTTTAATGCCAGTAACTGCATACCCCTGCCCATAGGACGGTTTTCTGGTCTACTATGATATCCCGCCCTGTGAGATAAATGAACATCACGAAATCTTGATGGAATCAAATCCTCAACGCGCAAGGAAACAATTTCCGTAGTCGAGTATTCAAAAAGATCGATGGCTTGTTTATTGGCCAGTATGATACTGCCTTGCTTATTCAGTAATAAAATAGGAAGTGTTGCATATTGAAATAATGCTTCAAATTTTTTGATCTCCCTGAAAAGATTTTCAGAAAAAACCCTTTGTGGATCAATATTGATGATGCGTTGTAGAAAATACGTCTTACCCTCGAATATAAAGGAAGCAATATCCAGCCTGCCGAGATATGCTTCTCCATCTTTTTTTTGCAACAACACCTCTTCTGTCCAATGCCCATTGCGAATGATGGTATTCATAAGCAATTGAGTGATCTCCGGGTTCAGGACATGTTTCCGAAATCCAAAGAATGAATAGTCTCGTTTGAAGTCATCCCGATGAATGTATCCAAAGAAGAAAGAAAATGCCTCATTAAAATATACCATTTCAGTGCCTGTTTCATTCCAAACTGAAATGAATTCATCAGAGAATGCAGACCAAGCCTGCAGCATGGAGGCATGAAAAGATGTTTGGCTTTTTGCCGAATTCATAAACACAAGTTAAAGTACTACTCATTCCTGAGTGATGAGACAAACAATACACAAGTTAATTAAAAAAGTTGCCCTATGGTATTTATGAGAACCTAGTCAGAGCATAATTCGGAGAAAAATAAAAAAAGAAGCCTGTATACCCAGTAAATAAATTGAGAACCTATTTGTTGTTGGAGTATTGAAGAAAAGCATGATGCGTACAAGCACAAACGTAATAATGAACCAACTTGCATAATTCAACAATGGGATCACACCTCCCTTCCAGTTCCAAAAGGTCAGTGTCACTGCCGCTGGCTCCATGATCCAGTCGAATGCAGTAGTCAGTATTGCTGTAAAAAATGGAATCAGCACAAATGCGAATCGACGATTCCTTATAAATCTGGATGCGAGAATAAAGCAACAATAGACGATACAAAACCAATTCACGCCAATTATGAGTGGTACATCCATGATCTTCATCCCAAAAAAATCACCATAGCTGTATGATCCAAACAGAATGCCTGTGTTCACACCAATTATTTCCGTAACGACTCCAGTTATAAAAATAATAAGCAAAGAATAGATCCAAGCAGGGGTTATTCTATCCTCTGTCCACAATAGCAATACAAACATCAAAATCAGGTTTACAGATGTAAGTTCGAGGAAAGCATCTCGGTCAAAAAAAACCATCCCGATCGCTCCGGATACATGGACTAGTCCACAGATGAAAACTGCCCAAAAGATCTTACTCTTCAGGTAAGGCAATAATCGATGAAAAAATGTTAGACCAATCTGCATGGGTTGCAATAATAATTAACGCTCGATGACCTTTGAGGAACTAAATTACCACATTACAAATAAAACAGCGTCAGACAATCAAATCATCTCATCAACAAGATCACTGACGATCTTGGCACTTTTCAAACACAAAGGGATGCCTCCTCCGGGATGAACACTTCCACCGGTGAAATATAATCCTTTATCGCGTACTGACTGGTTAGGATGTCGCATAAAAGCTGCCCACTTTGAATTCGAACTTGTGCCATACAATGACCCGAGATAAGAATCAGTTCTTGCTTGAATTCCATTTGGCGTGAGTATTTCCTCTACTTCAATATGTTCAGCAACATCAGTTCCTAAGATCC
>JBKCFW010000076.1:0-23220 GCA_046303675.1 bacterium | reverse complement strand
TTATGATCCTCTTTTGGAAATCATGAAAAGCCCTATAAAGGTGATCAATCCATTGATCAGCAACATCTCAAATCCAATATGATAACCATTGAACCAAGTGGCAGCATTTTTCCCAAGCACATAACACAGCGCCGGTGCGATTAGGCAAATTGCTGTAACGCCATAACCAGAATTCAGTTTTCGTTTTGTAAGGATTCCGAATCCGAATAATCCCAGTAATGGTCCGTAGGTGTAACCTGCAAGATCAAGGATAATACCAATGATCGATTTGTTATCGATCCATTTGAATACCATGATGCAGAGAAGAAAAACAATAGCAAAGCTGAGGTGTACCAGTATCCTCGTTTTCTTTTGTGCCGCTTCAGACAGACCTTCTTTTCTTCTGATGCCAAGAATATCAATGCAGAATGTTGAGGTAAGTGCAGTGAGTGCTCCATCTGCACTGGGGAATAAGGCTGAAATGAGTGCAATGATAAAAATGATTCCTATGGCCGGGGGCAAATGAAACAGGGCAATGCTGGGGAACAGATCATCGCCAATAACATTCTTACCCTCGAACAACAGTGTTTTTCCTTCATATACTGCACCTTTATCAAGGATGTATAAATAAAGCAATCCACCCAACATCAGAAAAAGTAGATTGACGATGACCATTGTAGTGGTGAATGTCATGATGTTTTTCTGAGAGTCTTTCATTTTTTCAACACTGATGTTTTTTTGCATCATCTCCTGGTCCAGCCCGGTCATCGCTATGGCGATCACTGCGCCACCAATCAGGTTTTTAAGAAAATATGATTTGCTGTTGATGTCTGTATTGAACAGTGATGTGAACCCTTTCTCATTCATCACGTGGAAGGCGCCCGAAAATGAGAGATCGAGTGTTGACAGAATGTATACCAGGCAGATGATCAGTCCGATCAACATAAAACTTGTCTGAAGCATATCTGTATAGACAATCGTTTTTACACCACCCTCAAAGGTGTAGAGCAGGATCATCAAAAGGATCAACGCAGTGGTGGCTATAAAAGGGACTCCCATTTGATCAAGAATGAAGATCTGCAAGACATTGATCACAAGGAAGAGTCTGGCCGTTGCACCTGCTGTGCGGGAGATGATAAAAAAGAGTGCGCCCGTTTTGTAACTTTCTCTACCAAATCGTTGGTCCAGATAATGATAGATCGATGTCAGCTTTAATTTGTAATAGATGGGTATCAGCACATAGGCAATGGCCAGATAGCCGAATATGTATCCCATCACCACCTGGAAATATCCAAATCCCTGATATCCGCCATTTCCTGAAATGTTTCCCACGGTTCCCGGCACAGAAACAAAGGTTACGCCCGAGAGGGAGGTGCCGATCATTCCAAAGGCCACCAGCATCCAATTCGAGTTTCGGTTTCCGATGAAAAAGGAATCATTGGTTGCATTGCGTGAAGTATAAAAGGCAACGCCCAGCAGGAGTAAAAAGTATCCTAATACAAAAGCGAACAGCAAGATAGGTGACATAAAAACAGGTTCTGAACGAAAGGTAGTGATTTTAAAAAAATCATGGGTACTTGACACATTCTGAGTTGAGATAAAAACATGAATGAGGTGTTTTTTCTTTGATCTCTTTTGTTGATTCTAACTTCAATCATATTACTTTTGGGAATATGTTGCATAGGCTTTTCATACAGAACTACGCGATCATTTCCAGGCTTGAGATCTCTTTTGAAGGCGGACTTGTTATCATCACCGGAGAGACCGGGGCAGGTAAAAGTATTCTGATGGGTGCGCTTGGATTGGCGCTGGGCGACAGGGCGGACATGGCGCAGATGAGGGATAAAGAGAAGAAAACGATCATAGAAGCTGTGTTTAAAGTGACACCTTCAATCACGCTTGCACAGGCCTTTGCTGATGCGGAAATTGATCTGGATGATGAAGTGATCATTAGAAGAGAGATCCAGGCGGGAGGTAAATCAAGGGCCTTTATCAACGACACACCAGCGAGTCTCTCGCAGGTTCAATCGATTGCATCCTTATTGGTCGATCTTCATCAACAATTTGACACCCTTGAGTTGGGCAATAAAAATTTTCAACGGGTTTTACTTGATGCCCGTGCTGATGCGCTTGTGCTGATGGAACAATATGCAGTGTTGTACTCACGATTCAGCGCTTTACAGAAAAAAATACTGGCACTCACGCAGATGATTATGAAAGCACAGGAAGAGAAAGAGTACAAACTTTTTCTGTTGAATGAATTGGAAGACCTGAATTGGACCCCCGGCGAAGGGAAGCAGTTGGAGGAGGAGTTGAATTTGCTTTCACATGCAGAGCAGGTAAAAGGAGGTATTGGAAAGGTTTCGTTTTCGCTTGGGGATGGCGAACAACCGATGATCCCGTTGATCAAATCCCTGGTTGCTCAACTGCACTCGATTGCTCCATATCACCCAAAGCTTTCAGACTTGGTAGTCAGACTTGAATCTACTTATGTAGAAATTAAGGACATCAATAGCGAACTTGAATCACTGCTTGACGGAATCAGCGTGGATGAAAAGAAGATGGAGCAATTGAATGAACGGATCGCTATCGCACAGAAGATCGCCAAAAAGCATGGCTTGTCTGATCTTGATCAATTGATTGAGACGAGAGAATCGTTGCAGTCTGTTATTGATCAGTTTGAAGGAAATCGGGATGAACTCACTGCCCTTGAGAACGAATCGGCTTCCGTAAAAAAGTCTGCACTTGATATTGCCCAGCAGTTGCGGGAAAAAAGAAAAAAACAGATACCTCTTTTAGAGAAGGCCACCAAAGAATTGCTCACCCGTGTGGGCATGCCCAATGCTGCGTTGAAGATCGATTTGAAATCAGTTGAGTTGTCTGCTACAGGAATCGATGAAGTTTCTTTTCTGTTTGATGCCAATAAAAGCGGACAATTTGAACCTTTGCACAAAGTAGCCAGCGGCGGTGAATTGAGCAGATTGATGCTGGTGCTTAAATCACTTGTTGCCGGCTCACTGGAAACTCCTACGTTGATATTTGATGAGATCGATAGTGGTATCAGCGGAGAGGCTGCGCGTCAGGTTGGTATGTTGATGGAGGAGCTTTCTGCATCACATCAACTCATTGCCATCACGCATCAGCCTCAGATCGCTGCTCGTGCTGATCAGCACCTGTATGTATACAAGGAAGAAGTAGATCAGCAGATCACAACAGGCATCAGACCATTGGAGCGTGAGGAACGTGTACTGACCATCGCCAGGATGCTATCAGGTGAAAACCCCGGAGAATCTGCACGTGCTACTGCAAGAGAGATGATGAAGTGAGCTTCATTTCATAAAACACCACAAGTCTGATTTCTCATTATCTTTGCCGTCTAAATATTTCTCCCATGTCCAACCAACTGCTAAAAGGAAAAAAAGGGATCATCTTCGGTGCCCTTGATGAAAAATCTATTGCCTGGAAGACCGCACTAGAGTGTCATGCTCAAGGTGCTCAACTGGTATTGACCAATGCCCCTGTTGCCCTTAGAATGGGCGAGATCAATAAACTTGCCGAACAGGTGAATGCTCCGGTGATCGGTGCCGATGTGGTCAATATGGATGACCTTAAGAATCTTTTTGAGCAAAGCATGAAACATTTTGGCGGTGGTATTGATTTCATTCTTCATTCTATCGGAATGAGTTTGAATGTGAGAAAAGGAAAACATTACACTGAGATGGATTACGGGTTTAATCAAAAAACCCTGGATATATCAGCCATGTCGCTTCACCGTGTGTTGCGCACTGCATGGGATCTGGATGCGCTAAATGAATCAGGCAGTGTTGTGGCACTCACGTATATCGCAGCACAACGTGTATTTCCTGATTACAATGAAATGGCAGATGCAAAGGCCTTGCTGGAGAGTGTGACCCGCAGTTTTGGCTATCATTATGGAGTGAAGAAAAAAGTGAGGATCAATACTGTGTCTCAGTCACCTACCCGGACTACAGCAGGCAGTGGTGTTAAAGGATTTGACGGTTTCGTCACCTACGCCGAGAAGATGAGTCCGCTTGGTAACGCATCGGGAGAGGACTGTGCAAACTACTGCGTCACCTTATTTTCTGATATGACAAAAATGGTGACCATGCAAAATCTTTTCCATGATGGAGGATTTTCTTTTACAGGGGTTACCAATGCTGTCATAGAACAAATGGAAAAATAGTCATTATGAGTTGGATCGATTACCTGGGCTTATTAGGGGTGGTTACCGGTTCGTTGACTTTCGTGCCGCAGGTGTACAAGGCATGGATATCGAAGTCAGTCGGTGATCTTTCTATATGGACAATCCTGATACTTGTTTCGAATGTAGCGATTTGGTTGATCTATGGGATCCTAAAGAATGATTTTGCCATGGAGCTTGCCAATTCGATCATTCTGACCTTGGCATTGATCATGCTTTATTTTAAGCTGACTTTCAAAAAATAAGAAAACCGCCAATTGGCGGCTTTCTTATTTGTATGTTTTTAGTATTCATCTTCATTAAAGAAGAAGTCTTCCTGACTTGGATAATCCGGCCAGATGTCATCGATCCCTTCATAAATATCTCCCTCATCTTCCAGTTCTTGGAGATTTTCTATCACTTCAATTGGTGCTCCGCTTCTGATGCTGTAATCGATCAGTTCATCTTTGGTTGCAGGCCATGGTGCATCTTCTAGGTATGAGGCAAGTTCGAGTGTCCAGAACATAGTACTATGTTTAGATTTTCGGCAAAAGTAATGGTTAATTCGATATATCCAAATCCCAAGATATCAACAGAAATATTGAAGCGTAAATTGACAATTTTCCTTTTGACAGGCCCACCTACATTAATTACCTTCAAGTTAAATTGTATACTGCATGTTGCAGGCTAGTGGCATAACAAAGAAATATGGTTCACTCGAGGTGTTAAAGGGTATTGACCTGACTGTGTCCAAGGGTGAAATTCTCAGTATTGCTGGTTCATCGGGTGCAGGGAAAACCACCTTGTTGCATATTTTAGGAACCTTGGACAGGGCTGATCAGGGTACATTGTCGATCGATGGGAAGCGCTTGGATGCACTGTCCGGTAAAGACCTTGCCGCTTTCAGGAATCAGCACATTGGTTTCATTTTTCAGTTTCATCATCTCCTTCCTGAATTTTCAGCAAAGGAAAATATATGTATACCCGGGTGGATCTGTGGTAAGGCTACAGCATCACTGGAGAAGAAGGCTTTGTTACTTATGGAAAGACTGGGTATTGGGCACAGGGTGGATCACAAGCCCAATGAGTTGTCTGGCGGTGAGCAGCAGCGGGTCGCTGTTGCCAGGGCACTGATCAATGACCCTGGAATTATTTTTGCAGATGAACCAACCGGTAACCTGGACTCTGCGAATGCAAATTCACTGCACAAATTATTTCAACAATTGCGTGACGAACTTGATCAAACATTTGTCATTGTCACCCACAATGAAGAGCTGGCGGCCATGAGTGATAGGGTGTTGCACATGAAAGATGGGAGATGGGCTTAGTCTTTTGGTCAGCTGATCCGGGGTTTCCACGGAATTTCTTCTGCATGAAGTTTTAAGCCAATATACCTTGCCAACACAAAAAGGTAATCACTCAATCTGTTCATGTACTTGATGATGAGGCTTTCATGCTCTTCGTTTGACGAGATGAGCATGACGATCAATCGCTCAGTCCTTCTGCATATACATCTTGCGATATGAATGTGTGAGATGGTGGGGTGACCGCCTGGCAGAATGAAGTATTGTAACGGCGCGAGGGATTCATCCATCTTGTCCATTTCGCTTTCAAGAAAGAGAATGTCTTGTTCTTTAAGGTCAGGTATTTTTAATTTGGTCTCTTTATCAGGGTCGCAAGCAAGCGAGGCGCCAATCGTAAACAACCTGTCTTGCACTTCTTTTATCACAACTTTGATCTCTTGTATATCTATGAGATCACGGCAAAGTCCGACGTATGAGTTTAACTCATCAATGGTGCCGTATGCTTCGATCCTTTCGTGTGATTTCAATACTTTGGTTCCACCGATCAGCGATGTCGTCCCTCTATCTCCTGTTTTGGTATAAATCTTCATTGACATTTAGTAGGCAGTTAATTCAGTAAGGATAATGTGAGAGAAGGACAATTGTTCGCTATTGCCTGATTTTTTTTTACACAACGCTGGAGGCGTCTTTTGTTTTGTCGCTTTCCAACATGCCATCCCGAAGTCGGATGACCCGTTTCGCATAATTGGAGATATCCTCTTCATGCGTAACCAAGACGACGGTGTTACCTTCATCATGAATCTTTGCAAATATGTTCATGATCTCATAAGATGTCTTGGTATCAAGATTGCCTGTTGGCTCGTCGGCAAGTATGATGGAAGGATTATTGACGAGCGCTCTTGCTATGGCCACCCGCTGGCATTGTCCACCTGAAAGTTCATTGGGTTTATGGTGACTTCTGTCAGTCAGGTCAACTTTTCTCAGTACTTCATGAGCGATCTCCAGCCGTTCTTTTTTTGGAATGCCCGCATAGACCAATGGCAAGGCAACATTTTCCAATGCGCTCAACCTTGGCAACAGGTTGAATTGCTGAAACACAAATCCGATCTCCTTATTGCGAATGTCTGCAAGGTTGTTGTCTTCCATTTGGCTGACATCATGCCCGTTCAAAATATAACGTCCGGAAGTTGGAGAATCAAGACAGCCTAAAATATTCATCAGGGTGCTTTTCCCTGAACCAGAGGGCCCCATCAGTGCCACATATTCGTTTCGAAGGATATCCAACGAGATACCTTTGAGCACCTGTAGTTCCTGCTTACCCATGAAGTAGCTTTTTGTAATCTCCTCCAGGTGGATCACGGTATCGGGCATACAATTATTTTTTGATCACTTTTGGTACGGTGAAAAAATCGCCTTCTGCAGCCGGAGCATTTTTTAATGCTGTTGGGTTGTCAACAGATCCTCTGACTTCATCCTCTCTCAATAAATTGCCTTCGCGGCCGATATGCGTCAGGGGTTCTACATTTGACGTATCCAATTCATTGAGCTTTTCAATGAAACCGATCATTTGTTGGAGGTCCTTTTGTATGGCATCCAATTCCTGTTCGTTGAAGTCCATCTTTGCCAGTTCAGCAAGTTTTTGTGTTGTCTCCCTGTTGAGTTCCATCATTCCAAAATTTCTATGCGAAATTAACCATTATCGTGGCTCGACCTTCTTTTTCTTAATGAATCCTGCGAGAAGCTAATATTACTACCTTTCGGCCCCATCTGTACATTTATTATCTTTGTGGCATGACAGATAAAAAAGCTATTGTGATGAGTGGGATCCGTCCGACCGGTTTCCTGCATTTGGGGAATTATTTTGGCGCCATGCGCAACTATGTGAAGTTGCAGCATGAGTATACTTGTTTTTTCATGGTTGCGGATCTGCATGCGCTGACCACGCATCCTGATACCAAAGAACTGAAGGATAATGTACATAGGGTCATTGCAGAAAATATTGCCTGTGGCATAGATCCTGAAAAAGCGGCGTTGTATTGTCAGAGTCATATCAAGGAAACCTCAGAACTATACCTCTACCTCAATATGCTGGCTTACATGGGTGAGCTTGAAAAGACCACCACCTTCAAGGATAAGGCTCGCCAGCAGCCGGATAACATCAATGCCGGGTTATTGACCTATCCTGTATTACAGGCTGCTGACATTATTCTTCATCGCGCCACATGGGTGCCTGTAGGAAAAGACCAGGAGCAGCACCTGGAGATGTCAAGAAATTTTGTTAAACGCTTTAATCACCGTTATGGCGAAGTATTTCCCGAACCCATGGCCTACAATTTTGGGGAAGACCTTGTGAAGGTTCCCAGCCTTGATGGTACAGGCAAGATGAGTAAAAGCGAGAATCAGCTGGCTACACTTTATCTGGCAGACAGCGATGAGGTTATCCGGAAAAAAGTCATGAAGGCCAAGACGGATTCGGGTCCTACAGAACCCAATATGCCGAAACCTGATTACATCGAAAATATTTTTCAACTGATGAAACTGGTAAGTGCATCGGAGGTTGTTGATTCATTTGAGTCCGCTTATCAGGATTGCACGATCCGGTATGGCGATCTGAAAAAACAACTCGCCGAAGATATGGTCCGCTTCATAGCCCCTATCAGGGAGAAGGCCGAGGCCATCAGAAATGATCATGATTATTTGACAAAGGTCATGCAGCTTGGCGCAGAGAAAGCCAGGGCAAGTGCAGTGGCTACGATGGGGCTGGTCAGGGAAGCAATGGGCCTAAACTATTGATTCCATTCAATTTGCCGTTTTTCTGGTCAAAAAATATTCACATGTACGTGTCTATGTCAAAAGGAATATGTACTTTGTCAGCCTGCCCCCATTAAAAAAAGTTACGAATTCAGATTATGGCTAAAGTTAGAAAACCCAAGCACGTTGCTATCGCAGGTAATATCGGTGCCGGAAAGACAACATTGACAGAGCTTCTCAGTAAACATTATAAATGGATACCTCAATTCGAAGATGTCGATCAGAATCCATATTTGTATGACTTTTATGAAGATATGCCAAGGTGGAGTTTCAATCTTCAGGTCTATTTTTTGAATAGCCGTCTAAACCAATTGCTGGAGATCAGCAAGGGAACAGAGACTGTGATACAAGACAGAACGATCTATGAGGATGCCTATATTTTTGCTCCCAATCTCCATGAGATGGGATTGATGAGCAAGCGTGATTTTGACAACTACTTTGATTTTTTTCAGAATCTTCGTCAGATGGTCAAGCCGCCTGATCTCATGATCTATCTGCAGGCTTCCGTACCTACACTGGTTGGACAAATACAAAAGAGGGGAAGAGAATACGAAGAGAACATCAGGCTTGATTATCTAAAGCGACTGAATGATTATTACAACAAGTGGGTGGAAGGATACAAGGAAGGCCCATTGTTGGTGGTGAATGTTGATACAAACAAGTTTGCTGAAAATGATGAGGATCTTGGAAAGATCATTGCCAAGGTCGATGCAGAACTTTATGGTTTGTTCTAACCATTAATCCAGAAACATTTCTTCGGTAAGGATCTGATTTGTTGAGTTGATTTGCTGACTGACATTGAGCAGTTTTCTAACAGCAGACCTGCCCATTTCCCCCATTGCCAGTGAGTAATCGTTCACATACAGGTTGATGTGGTTGATCATCACCGATTCACTCATTTCCTGAGCATTCGCTGTAACAAATTCCGGTAACTCATGCCCTTGCTGGAGAGCATGTTCAAGACTTCGGGCAATCACCCTGTCGATGGTCTTCAGTATTGTTGTGTCCAGATCCCTTCGAGCGATGATGCCGCCAAGAGGTATGGGTAGTTCTGTGACCTTCTCCCATTCATCTCCAAGGTCGGTGATCTTGTTCAGACCTTTCTCATGATACGTGAACCTGTTTTCATGAATGATCACACCCGCATCAACACTTCCGCTGATGATCGCATCCTGTATCAAGTCGAATGGCATGAAAACCTTGTTGGTATGTTCAGGAAAGATCATTGAAAATAGCAAGTGGGCTGTGGTATTCACGCCTGGCAAAGCAATGCGGCTCTCATGTGGAGGCAACATTTTTTCGCTGAATTTCTTGGACACAACCAATGGGCCTACGCCTTTACCAAGTGCACCGCCCGAATTGAGAATGATATATCTCTCCAGCAAGTTATGCACTGCACCATAGCTAACTTTTGAAATATCCAGCGATGATGTATTGGCAAGCTTATTCAACGTTTCTACATCCTCCAGCCTATAATCAAATGAAAGTCCCTCTGTGTCAACCTTCCCATTCAGCATCGCATCAAAGATGAACGTGTCATTTGGACAAGGTGATATGCCTATTGACAACTTCATGATCTTGTCATTAAATTATTGATAAGTTCAATACATGCATCGGAGGCCGATGCGATCGCCTCATTGATCTTCCATTTAGACTTATCACGTTCGCCGACGCTATTTGAAATTCCTCTGATCTGTATGAAAGGGATTTTTTTCATGATGCCAACATAGTGAAGGGCCGCCCCTTCCATACTTTCTACTTCAGCACCATATTCATTGCTGAATAAGCTGATCTTTTCAGGTTGCGTTGTTATTTCGTTCACCGTTACACCGATAACCATTTTCATACCGGTCATCCTAAAAAGTTCATGATGTGTATTAACCAGCGCTCCATTGCTATATGGGAATATATCAGGTTGGGCCAGACCGAGTTGAAAAATATTTTTATAACCATCTGCCTCAATAACACCCATGTCAGCAATGATTTCATGACTAACTGCAACGGCTGATCCGATGGACAGGTCGTTGGAAAATGATCCTGCTATGCCGATTTGGATGATCAGGTCGGGCGACTGCTTTGCTATTTCATCAGTAAATGTGAAGCATGAAGCAACGGAGCCAACTCCGGTTGTAAGTAATCGGATCGTCGTGGAATTGTTTGCAATGCAGTGTCTCTTCACTGCTTCAAGCTCTTTATCTGTAGCTGCGGCGATCAACAGGTTCATCTTGCAAAGGTCTGAAATTAAGCTCAGATCATAAAAGAAGTTGCCTTCTGTCAATTTAAGCGGTTATTTTCTTCAAGCACCTTAACTTTGTGGCCCGTTTGGAAATCATGCCTATATTTTATTTGACGAGAAAGGAACATTTCAATGCCGCCCACAAGCTGTATAACCCGGCATGGTCAAAAGAGAAGAATAATGAAGTGTTCGGAAAATGTGCCAATGATAACTGGCATGGACATAATTTCGAACTTTTTGTAACTGTAAAAGGTTCACCCGACCCAGAAACCGGATTCATTGTTGATGCCAAACTACTCAGCAAACTCATCAAAGAGTATGTTGTTGATGTGCTTGACCACAGAAACCTCAACCTTGATGTTCCATTTATGAAAGGTAAGATCTGCTCGATTGAGAACCTGGTTTTTGAGATTTGGCAACAATTGGCGGGTAAAATGCCTGCAGGAGTGAGTCTGCATTGTATCAAACTGGTTGAGACACCTCGGATATACGTAGAATATTTTGGTGAATAGATCAGGCACTGAAACAATCCAGGTTCTTTTCATGTTAGTATTGTTAATAAACATTTTCAATGTACATACATGTCTGAAATAGTTTCAGTATTTAGAAAAGAACATTTCAATTCAGCCCACAGGCTTAATAATCCCAAGTGGACACCTGAAAAAAATAAGGAAGTATTCGGAAAGTGCAACTTGCCTAACTACCATGGGCACAACTATGAGTTGATCGTGAAAGTGACTGGTCATATCAATCCTGAAACAGGTTATGTAATGGACATGAAACTCCTTTCAGATATTATTGCTGAGCGTGTTCTCGAACGCTTTGATCATAGAAACCTGAATGAGGATGTGACGGAATTCAAAGACTTGAATCCAACAGCAGAGAATATCGCAGTGGTCATATTCAACATATTGAGACCTGCTATTGATGAACATTTGGCACTGCAAATACGTTTATATGAAACTCCACGAAACTTCGTGGATTATCCTGCCTCCTCACACTAAATATTTACAATGGCTTATCATAAGGTTGAGCATTTTGACGAGAAGATCACATCTGGGTTGATTGATTCATATAAGCATTCCATTGAGCTCTTGGGTGAAGATCCTGAACGGGAGGGCTTACAAAAGACTCCAGAGCGGGTAGCCAAGGCAATGCAATTCCTCACCCAGGGCTACCAGGTTGATCCTAAGGAAATACTAAATTCAGCCAAGTTCCATGAAGATGTGAGTGAGATGATCATTGTAAAAGATATTGAGCTTTACAGTTTATGTGAACACCACATGTTGCCATTTTTTGGCAAGGCCCATGTTGCATATATACCAAACAAGTGGATAACCGGACTGAGCAAAATAGCCAGGGTGGTTGATACCTACAGCAGGCGACTCCAGGTCCAGGAACGCTTGACGACCCAGATCCTGGAGGCCATCAAGGAAACACTCGATCCTTTGGGTGTGGCTGTGGTCATTGAAGCTTCTCACCTCTGCATGATGATGCGGGGAGTACAAAAGCAAAACTCCGTTACCACTACATCCGCTTTCTGGGGAGAATTTGAAAGAAACGAGTCCAGAAGCGAATTCATCAGGCTTATCGGCTCCAAGCTTCACTAAGACCTTGCTTTTCTGATATTTCGACTATTTCTACGCATAAGTAATTAATTTATAATTAATTATAAATTATAATTATATCTTATGTGTATAAAAATTATGCATCAATATATCCTTCTTTTAACGGAATAGTCGTCGCTTTATTTTAACTTGCACGCTCAAGTCGGTCTATGATACATGCATATGTTTTTCCGGGTCAGGGTTCTCAATTTCCAGGAATGGGGAGAGAACATTATGAGGGCAATGCGTTTGCCAGAAGGTTTTTTGAACAGGCTAATGATATACTGGGTTTCAAGATCTCTGAGGTCATGTTCAATGGCACAGAGGAGGATCTCAAGCAAACAAAAGTCACCCAGCCTGCAATTTTTTTACATTCTTTTGTAGCGTATAAAATGATCGAAGGGGCAACCCCCCATATGGTGGCCGGACACTCTCTCGGCGAGTTCACTGCACTGGTCATCAATGGAACATTGCCATTTGAGGAGGCATTGAAACTTGTGAGTATCAGGGCATTGGCCATGCAAAAAGCATGTGAGGTCCACCCATCTGCTATGGCAGCTATCCTTGCATTGGATGATGAAACGGCTGAAAATATTTGCGATGAGATTAGAAAGGAGACAGATGAAATTGTTGTCCCTGCCAACTATAATTGTCCTGGTCAGCTGGTGATCAGCGGATCGATCAAAGGAATCGATATTGCATGTGAGCGCATGAAGGCCGCTGGTGCCAAAAGGGCATTGAAACTTCCGGTTGGGGGTGCATTTCATTCCCCTTTGATGGAGTCTGCAAGGGCAGAGCTTGCTGAGGCGATCATGTCAACCACCTTCCACAGACCTGTTTGTCCAATTTATCAAAATGTCGTTGCAAAAGCAGTTACGGATCAGGATGAGATAAAACAGAACCTGATCGAACAACTAACCGGTCCTGTACGCTGGACACAAACGATCAACGCAATGATACATGACGGAGCTACCAGCTTCACAGAGGTTGGTCCGGGTAAAGTGCTACAAGGGTTGATCTCTAAAATAAATAAAGAAGTCCCTGCTGTTTCTATCAACTGATGAGAACCATTGCCTTACTTGTTCTGTCAAATATCTTCATGACCTTCGCCTGGTATGGTCATTTGAAAGACAAGAACATACCACTGTGGAAAGCGATCCTGGTGAGTTGGGGTATTGCTTTTTTTGAATATTGTCTGATGATCCCTGCAAACAGACAAGGTTATTTGAGTGGATGGAATGGATTCCAGCTAAAAATTGCTCAGGAAGTGATCACACTGGTGGTGTTTACTTTTTTTGCAGTGATCTACCTCAAAGAACCATTCCAGATTAAATATCTTATCAGCTTTTGTTTTCTGGCTGCTGCTGTCTATTTCGCTTTAAAGCCTTAATCAGGCTTGGGCAGGAGGACCTCCAAATTGAAACGGGATCTGAACCTCTTCGTAATCTTTCACCTGTCCATGTTCTGCCTCAAATTTATTAAGGTTATCGGATAGCGCATGAAGTAGACGTTTTGCATGCTGAGGGGTCAATACGATCCTTGACTTAACCTTACTCTTTGGAGTTCCAGGCATAACATTCACAAAATCCAGTACAAATTCTGCATGGCTATGTGTGATGATCACCAGATTGGCATACTGTCCTTCAGCGATCTCTTCTGATATCTCTATATTAAGTTGATTGGGTGGCTGTTCACTCATATGTATCGATTTAGTGCTCAAATATACGCTTTCAAATTGTTTCATTCTAGGATCTGATCTTCCACACCAACTGCATCCGCCATTCAAGTTGTTTCACGTTGTGAAAGTCGTTAATGTAATATGGCGGGTTCTGCTTTCCTCGATTCATTGCAATACATTTGGCCGATAGTTGAATAGCTTTATT
This sequence comes from bacterium, assembly GCA_046303675.1. Lineage (GTDB taxonomy): Bacteria > Bacteroidota > Bacteroidia > Chitinophagales > Chitinophagaceae > Pollutibacter. Next base: position 9,199 of record JBKCFW010000076.1, on the reverse strand, counting down.
CAGTTTATAATGCAATACAATATAGCTTCTGTTTCCATGGTCGTAATGAGCTGGTATAGCATGATATGACAATACATCCCTTTCATAAGCATACACCCTGGAGGCATAACTGTCTGTTTCAAATACTGTATGTCTTGCACTGATTGAAAAAGCTGACCATTTTGGTTTAATGATGATCTCGGCATAAGAAAGGGATCCTCTCTCGTTGTCTCTGTATTCATTTTTTATCCAAATTATCTCCGTACGATACCTAAGTGTAACCATTTCTCCTATCATTGATGATGCGTGAAGCCTGATCGAATTTGAAGTAACGTATGACAGATGGTTGGTTCTGCTTGGTTCAACTGCTGTGTTCGTTGTTTGCTGACTGCTCCTCCATCGTATATACATTTCATTTTTTTTGTCTGGTCGCCATACATATTGGATTGCATAGGATTGTCCCCTACGAACACCATCATTGTAGTAAAGTGGCCAACTGTTCATGTAATGATCTGTGAATCCTTCTATTCTTGTGTTAGACGATGGGATCAAATTAAAACACATAAATACCCCTTTTTCATTTCCGGCTTCTCCTTGTTGAGTCATACTATTCGATTGAATCGCTTTGTAGTTGTATGACATGTTTCGAACGATGAGTGAGAGGTCGAACTTCGGGTCAAAGCTTTTGATCATGCCAACAATCATTGCGGTTGCCGATCGCTTGTCGATCCCAACTTCTCCGAAGATGAGTCCGAATGAATTGCTCCATGAACAATCAATGCTGGTATTGTGCCAGTTGTCACCGGATATCGCAAACTTGTTATAAGGCAGAGCGCGTTTATTGATGGATATATCATAGTTGAAGCGGATGTGGTTCACGCCAATCTTCCCATTCAGTGTGTTCCATGCGAGTCTTCCACCAACAGCACTTTGCTTTAATGCATCTTTGTCTGCAAGCTCTGATTCACTTCTGTGAAGTCCGGATGTAAGTAATGAGCTCACTGCTCGTCGCCCGTTGAAAGGGTCTCTTACAATGTTTGCATCGATCTTTAATACACTCATAAATGTTGAGAGTTCAACTTGATATTTACGCAGTGATATTGCTGCACCCCGATGAAAAATATTTTCATCTGTGCCCGTATGTGGCTTGAACAGTGCTGCTTGTTTTAATCCCTGAATAATATTGCTGCTTTTCCCAAATGCATGCCCTTGCCAGTGAATAAGTCCCTGTCCCATATTTACCACGTAGTCACCAACGATCAAACTGTTAATGGCTCCTCTCTTGCTCATCATCAAATAGCCGCTGTTATGATCGAGCATACTTTTTTCACCTGCATCTTTTTCCACAGTTAGTCCCAATTGAATATTTTCTAAAGAGTTGAACCGATAACTGATCAGTTGAGCATACTTGTTTTTAGTTGTTCCTTTTGATATTTGTTCTGAAGAAGAGTTTTCTCCCAGTGAATCAATTAATTTCCCGCCGGTTCTATAGATAAAAGTATGCCCAGTATTATTCTTTATGTTTTTTACTGGAGAGAATGGTTGTCGAGTATGATCAATGAATAATATTTGCAATAGCTGCTTTATCGTCGTAAGATCCCAGTAGGGTATGGCTTGAAGTTCAGCCATACTTATAAAATCCCCGAACGTTTTTCTGAATAAGAGAAACTGCCTGATCTGCTCTGGCCTGAGCAAGTTGAGCCTGATCAGATCTTCTGAAGTTGCTTTGTTTATATTGATTTGTTGTTGATGAATGAATCCTTCAGATTGATTTTGATCACGTAGATTATCCTCTGTCTCCATGATGCTCTTTTCATACAGATACTCTTCTGCTTCCTGTGCACGTAATTTCTGGAACATCAGCATAAGCAGCATCCCCCAACACAATAGTTTCTTTTTAGAATTCATGTACAAGAAGCAGGCCACCTGAATAGCCCAAGAGTGTGTGTGATGAAAGGCATATGTTTACTGTTTCGTGTTTGCCTTTTACTCCTACACCTATAAAAAGATTACTGAGCGGATTATGTACGCCTGCACGAAAATGGATGTTGTCATTTGCCCACCATTCGATTCCAGCAACAGCGTCCAACTGATGGATGGATGATGCCGATATCTCAAAGGCGAGCAAGAGTTGCTTGTTCAGTGTATAACCAATCCCTCCAATCAGCGCTATGTTTTCAATTGACGATTTTTGCATTTTGTTTGTAGGTGTGCCTTTTCTTATGTGTATTCCCCAGAGCACTTTCTCATTGATCTTGTAGAGCAAACCTCCTGCAACAACCATCGAATGGAGCGGGGCAACTGAGTTTATTGTTAGCCAATGACTACTGATGTTGATCCCTGTACTTAATCTGGGTGAAAGTTTAAAACCGATGCCGGCTCCAATGGATTGAGTAGAAAGAAAGCTGGTTCCTCTGTAATGTGCTGATAGCGATAGAAGGATAGATTGTACTGGTATGCTTACTGCCCCTTGAATATCGGCTACGCGTTTTAACATGAAGCGATTTTCTGCGTATAACCCGATCGCTTTTTTTGGGATGAATGTACCAGCAGCCGGACGAAGTGCGGCACTGAATGGAGATGTGGTTTGATTTCGATAGGCTCCCAGGTTAAGGGGTAGTGTTTGCCCAGGTTGTTGAAAAGATTGTCCTTGAACGCATATTTGTTGCACAAGAAACACAATCACCAAACTCCAATCAGCCCCACAGTAACTGCACTTTATCAATTCCATCGCTCAAATATCCATTCTGATCGGTGGTGGGTACAAGTGGAAAACAACATATTTGGGTGTCATTTTTCCCCACTGTACCTTTGTACAATGAAGTTGCTAGACGGAAAAGTAGTATCACAGGCAGTAAAAGACAGGCTTAAAACACAAACTGAGGAAAGAATTCTTCAGGGGAAAAAAATACCTCATCTGGCTGCCATCTTGATAGGAAACAATGGAGCAAGTGAAACGTATGTTGCTTCAAAAGTAAAATCATGCACGGAGGTTGGATTTAAGTCAACGCTGATCAGGCTTGAAGAGTCAGTCTCAGAGCAGGAATTGATGTTCAAGCTGAACGAGTTGAATGAAGATTTTGATATCGATGGCATATTGGTTCAATTGCCTTTGCCCAAGCACATCTCTGAAGAAAAAGTTATCGAAGCGATCTACTCTTCGAAAGATGTCGACGGATTTCATCCGGAAAGTGTAGGTAGGATGGTGCAGGGTTTACCGGCATTTTATCCTGCAACGCCCTATGGTATTTTGTTGTTGCTTGAACATTATGGAATAGAGACGAAAGGAAAACATGCTGTTGTCATTGGCAGGAGTAACATTGTTGGTCGACCGATCAGCATCATGTTGAGTAAAAATGAATATCCGGGAAATTGCACTGTAACAGTATGTCACTCTCACACCCATAACTTAAAAGAGCTTTGTCTACAAGGTGATATTATTATTGCTGCCTTGGGCAAGCCCGAGTTTTTGAAATCCGAGATGGTGAAAGAAGGTGCTGTGGTAGTGGATGTAGGCATTACCCGTGTTGCAGATCCTTCAAAAAAATCTGGCTTTGCTATCAAGGGGGATGTAGATTTTGAGCATGTGGCTCCTAAGTGCAGTTATATCACTCCTGTTCCTGGAGGTGTTGGTCCAATGACCATTGCTGCCCTGATGATGAATACTTTCAAGGCCTGTGCTGCTAAAGACTAACACATTAAAATGAACAGCTCTTCATCACTTCCCCTCATGGAACATTTTTATACTCTTCAGGGTGAGGGGAGATATACAGGACATCCGGCTTATTTCATCAGACTTGGTGGATGTGATGTTGGATGTGTTTGGTGTGATGTAAAAGAAAGTTGGGATGCATCAAAGCATCCTTTGGTATCGATCGAGGAAATAACTGACTATGTTATTGCCTCAGGTGCAAAGATCGCAGTCATCACCGGTGGCGAGCCCTTGATGCATGACCTGGGGGCTCTCACAAGTAAACTGAAGGATAAAGGTATTCGCACCCATATTGAAACTTCAGGAGCTCATCCACTATCCGGTTTATGGGATTGGATATGCTTGTCACCCAAGAAATTCAAGGCGCCATTGCAGGAAGTATTGTCTGTTGCAGACGAATTAAAAGTAGTGGTGTATAATAAGTCTGATTTCGCATGGGCAGAACAGCATGCATCCATGGTCTCCGAAAATTGTCTTCTGTATCTTCAACCCGAATGGAGTAAATCCGATGAGATGACACCCATGATTGTTGATCACATAAAAAACTGTCCGTCCTGGATACTCTCTCTGCAAACGCACAAGTTCATCTCGATTCCCTGAATATCTTTTGATACAGATTTAACAACCCGCAGAAATTAGCGGATAAAAAAAGAGTAATTTTATTCTCCATGAAAAATATAGCCATTCTTTTATGCCTGCTTCTTGCTGCTTTTTCTACGGATGCGCAGCAGTATGATCCTGCCAAGGTCTCCAAAAAAGCAAAAAGTCTCTATGATCAGGCAATGGTGCAGGCCGATGAAGGGCGACTGCGTGAAGCATTGGATCTGTTGTATCAGGCGCTTGAAAGCAGTCCCAACTTTGTTGATGCGATGTTGTCTCGTGCAGGGATATTCGGACAAATGAAAAAATATCCTGAGGCTATCTCAGCGTATGAAAGGGCGTTTGGCGCCGACCCCGAATATACCGCAGAGTTTTACTTGCCCTATGCCATCAACCTTTGCGGCATTGGCGAATTTGATAAAGCTCTTAATGCTGTCAATAAGTTTTTATCCCTTCCCGGATTAGGTGAATCTTCCTTAAAAGCCGGACAGTTCAGAAAGCGGAATATTGAATTTGCGATCAATTATAAAAAAACTGCAAATGCTTCTTATGTTTTTAACCCTGTTAATGCAGGGGATGGAGTCAATACAAATAATTCAGAATACTTTCCTTCATTGACCATTGATGGGAAAAGACTCGTATTCACCAGAAGGATTGATGGTGGTATCAATGAGGATTTTTTCTCCAGCGAAATTAAAAATGATGAATGGGTAAAAGCCAAACCGTTGCCGGGGGCGATTAATACATCTTTAAATGAAGGTGGACAACAGATCACACAAGACGGACAATGGTTGGTTTATACGGGTTGTAATTTTCCGGATAGCTATGGAAGCTGCGATCTGTATATATCATATCTCACTGCGAATGGCTGGGGGGAAAGACAAAATTTAGGTCAAACTATAAATACAGAGTCATGGGAGTCGACTCCATGTATCTCGCCGGATAAAAATGAACTGTATTTCTCGTCAAATCGTCCCGGTGGATTTGGGGGTAGTGATATATATGTCTCCAGACGACTTGCAAACGGGAAATGGTCTTCACCTGAAAACCTTGGCCCGGTCATCAATACAGCCGGCGACGAGAGCAGTCCTTATCTTCATGCAGACAATGAGACATTGTATTTTTCCTCCTCAGGATTGCAGGGCTATGGTGGAACAGATATTTTTGTTGCAAAGAAAGGATTGAATGGATTTTCAAAACCAGTCAACGCAGGCTATCCGATCAACACAATTGATAATGAGGGAAGTCTGATCGTTAGTTCTGGAGGAGTTAAGGCATTCTATGCGAGCGACAGGGCAGATTCAAAAGGCGGATTGGATATTTACTCATTCGATTTGCGGGATGATATTCGTCCACTTCCTACCTCATGGGTGCAAGGGAAAATTGGGGATACTGCAACCGGCAAGGGACTTCAAGCAACGATTGAAGTGGTCGATATTAAATCTGGCAGAGTTGTTTTTGTAACAGAATATGACCAGGACGGTAACTACCTGGCAACTTTACCTGTCGGTCGCAACTATGCGATCTCCATCAACAAAAAAGGCTATCTATTTCACTCAGGAAATTTTATGCTTGCGCAGAACAAAGTGGAATCTGCATTTAAAGTGGATGTTCCTTTACAGCCGATCGTGAAAGGTGCTAATGTTGTGTTGAGGAATATCTTTTTCCAGACTGCCAAGTATGATCTACTTCCAGAATCGATTGCAGAACTGGATAAACTGGTTATGCTGATGCGTGATAATCCAGGTTTGAAAATTGAGATCAGGGGACATACCGACAATATCGGAAAGGACAATGATAATATGATACTTTCAACATCACGTGCAAAGTCTGTTGTTGATTATTTGGTTTCAAAGGGTGTTCAACTTGATCGACTTACCTTCAAGGGACTTGGTGCTACAACGCCAGTCGCCGACAATAGTACTGAGGAAGGCCGCGCCCTGAACAGAAGAACAGAGATGATGATCGTCTCTAATAATTAATGTTTTATTCTCTCATGAGTTGTGATTAATACAACCGTAGTTGGTTGTTTTTGCTGTTGGCTGTCTCGCATCTAATCCTACTTTGCATGCAATACGGTATTGCATGAATGAAAGTCAACGTTTGCATCATGTTGCGCTCACGATGGTTCCTCATGTCGGCGATACACATATTGCACTTTTGCTTTCACACTTCACCGATGCAGAAGCAATTTTCAGAGCAGGACGCAAAGAGCTTGAGACTGTTTCGGGGATCGGCTCGGTACGGGCAAGGTCAATCAAGAGCTTTAATGATTTTTCTAAAGCTGAAGCACAGCTCAACTATGCAGAGAAAAATCATGTGCAAATATTGGTTAGGGGTTATCAGGGATATCCGCAAAAACTGGATCATTGTATTGATGCTCCGCACATTCTGTATTACCGAGGCTCAGCTTCTATGAATAGTAAGAAGGTTGTGAGTGTGATTGGAACAAGGTCGCCTACTGCATATGGAAAGGACCGGGTTGTTGAATTGATCTCTGCATTGGCTTCGCATAACGTCTTGGTGGCAAGTGGTATGGCTTTTGGTATTGACACATTTGCTCATCAAGAATCAGTCAGGCAGGGAATAGAAACCATTGGTGTATTGGGACATGGTCTGCAGACCATCTATCCGTTTACGAACAAATCGCTTGCTGCAGAAATGCTTGGTTGTGGAGGGTTGCTCACTGAGTTTGTCCTGGGCACGGCCCCCGATAAACAAAATTTCCCGAGACGCAACCGGATCGTTGCGGGCATGGCCGATGTTGTTGTGGTAATTGAAAGTGGTGAAAAGGGTGGTAGTTTGATCACTGCAGGAATTGCGAACAGTTATAATATTGATGTGCTGGCCTATCCGGGAAGATCATCAGATCTTCAAAGTGCCGGATGCAACATGCTGATCAGAACCAACCGCGCAGCGCTGATCACATGTGGAAAGGAGCTGGTTGAGTTTATGAATTGGGTTCCCAGGAAAGAACCTGTCAAAGCAGTTCAGCAAGCCATTTTCCATGATCTTTCAGCAGAGGAACAGCGGGTATTTGACCTGATCTCTGAGCATAGTCCGGTCTCCGTTGATGAACTCATAGGGCGATCAGGATTTAAAACGGCCCTGGTTTCTTCTGTCTTGTTTTCACTGGAGATGTATGGACTTGTGTCACCTATTCCCGGAAAATTATACGGACTATCCACTTGATCATGTTTTTTTAAAATTTTCCTATCTTCGCACATGGCTACAAGAACAGGAAACTCCCCTAAATTTTTTGGCGAAGGACTGACCTTCGACGATGTACTGCTGGTACCAGCCTATTCTGAGGTACTGCCCAGAGAGGTTGATATTACAACCAGACTTACTAAAGATATTACGTTAAACATCCCATTGCTGTCCGCGGCAATGGATACAGTAACTGAAGCTACACTGGCGATCGCACTTGCCAGAGAAGGCGGTATAGGGATACTTCATAAGAATATGTCCATCGAACAACAGGTGGAACAGGTTCGCCGCGTAAAGCGCAGTGAAAGTGGTATGATCATTGATCCTATAACACTTTTGGAGGATGCTACGATCGGGGATGCACTTCGACTGATGAGGGAGAACAGGATCGGTGGAATTCCCATCGTTAACAGTGCAAACAAGTTGGTTGGAATTCTTACGAACAGGGATCTTCGTTTTGAGACGAATAAGAAAAAGAAAGTAAGTGAAGTGATGACAAGCCAAAATCTTGTCACTGCACCCGAAGGAACGGATCTGAAAAAAGCCGGTAAAATTCTTGAGAATTATAAAATTGAAAAGCTTCCAGTTGTATCTAAGAACGGGAAATTAATGGGATTGATCACCTATCGTGATATTCTCCAGTTGCAAAGTTTTCCCAATGCAGTTAAAGATGAGTTTGGTCGTTTGCGTGTGGGTGCTGCACTGGGGATCACCAAAGATATGTTGGATCGTACTTCAGGACTTCAACAAATCGGCGTTGATGTGGTATGTCTTGATAGCGCACATGGTCATACAAAAGGCGTGATCGATTCGGTTAAATTGCTTAGAAAGAATTTTAAAAATTTACGCATAATCGCAGGAAATGTGGCCACTGGCGCAGGAGCCAAAGCCCTTGCTGAGGCAGGTGCCGATTGCGTGAAAGTGGGTATTGGCCCTGGTTCAATCTGCACAACACGTATCGTTGCAGGAGCTGGCATCCCTCAGATCACAGCTATCCTGGAAGCTGCCGCTGCATTGAAAAAAATGAATGTACCGCTCATTGCCGATGGTGGTATTCGTTATACGGGAGATTTTGTTAAGGCCATTGCTGCCGGTGCATCTACGGTCATGATGGGAAGTGTATTTGCCGGAGTTGAGGAAAGTCCAGGTGAAACCATCATCTATGAGGGTAGAAAATTCAAGCAGTATCGTGGTATGGGCTCCATCGGTGCAATGCAAGGGGGCAGTAGTGACAGATATTTTCAGGATGTTGAGGATGGGATCAAGAAACTCGTTCCGGAAGGTATTGAAGGAAGGGTACCATTTAAGGGTAATCTCAGTGAGGTGATCACGCAGTTTGTTGGTGGACTAAGAGCCGGTATGGGATATTGCGGGGCAAGTAATATTCATGCTTTACAGCAGGCTCAGTTCATCAAGATCACTACGGCAGGAATCAGGGAGAGTCATGCTCATGATGTGGCCATTACCAAGGAGGCTCCGAACTACAGCCGATAAATCACATGCACGCATTGAATGAAAAAATTATTTTTTTCTCTGGTGCTAATACTGTTTACTGTTGCTGGCTTTTCACAACCAGACAGCAGTCGGCTTAGGATAAGTCTGCTCACCTGCACACCGGGATCAGAATTGTATTCAGTTTTTGGACATAATGCGTTGCGCATTGTGGACTCCGCAGCGAGTACTGATGTTGTATATAAT
>JBKCFW010000075.1:0-25433 GCA_046303675.1 bacterium | reverse complement strand
TCATAAGACCGAACAAGATAAAATTGATCAAAGCTTGAATTTTCTTTTGCATGTGCTGTATTCGTATATGAAAATTAAAGAATTTTGATGACCCTATTTTGAAAGCACCTTTCTCGTACAAATAAAAAACTACTCTTAACGAGACGTTCCTAAACAGGGCCTTAGTGCCATAATTGAAAAACATAATTATTGAAATTATATTAGTCTCGCTTGGCAATGCAATGTGAAGTTATTTTATTTTAGACAATTTTCTATCATTTTGACAATCATTTATTTAGTCAATTGCAGTGTGAAAAAGTTAAAAAATCATCTGGGAGAAAAAATCAAAAGACTTCGCTCTTTCAGGGGAATGACTCAGGAGGATTTGGCAAAAGGCATAGGAAAAACGAGGTCGTTGATCTCATTTTTTGAAAGAACAGGAAGCATAAACAAATATACGCTCGCAGAAATATCAAGGGTTTTGAATATTACCGCTGATGAACTGGAAGAAATGGAGATCGAATCAATTGAACCTGTGTTGCATGACCGCAACGATGCGATCTACACCAGATCTGACCTTTATCAAAAAATGATTGAGCGTCAACAGGCTGAAATAGAGTTTTTAAAACAAACCATCAGCCATCAACAACATTTACTGAATCAATTATCCAAAAGCAAATAAGGAAACTATAAATTTCCCATTTTCATCTCCAGCATAGCATGATCAGCAGCCCTTGCAGTCAGTGCCATGTAAGTAAGAGAAGGGTTCTGAGTTGAGGTTGACGTCATACAGGACCCGTCAGTCACAAAAACATTACTACAGGCATGCAACTGATTCCACTTGTTCAACATGGAAGTCTTGGGATCGTGGCCCATTCTGATTCCGCCCATTTCGTGAATGTCTAATCCCGGCGCCTGCTTTGAATCATTGGTCCTGATATTATAGAAACCCGCCTTCGTCATCATCTCTGTCATCTCCTGATGGAAATCCTTGATCATCTTCTCATCGTTATCATCATAATCAATATTGATTTTCAGCAAAGGCATGTCGTATTGATCTTTTCTGTCCTTGTCAAGAGAGAGTGTATTGGATTCTTTAGGAATGGTCTCTCCCATCATGCCAGCTCCAACATCCCATGGACCAAGTACATTACTATTGAGGTTATCCTTCAGGTCAAGTCCGTATCCATCGGTGTTTCGACTTACGCTCCTGCCAGCGAAAAATCCAATGGCATATCCGCGAAGAAAATCTGTTTCCTGCCTCTCCACATTTCTAAACCTCGGCAAATAAGCACTGGTATGTGAACGTCCATCTGATGTCTTATCCAGAAACCCATCATACTTTCCGTATATGCTTGCTCGGTAATTATGAAAGGCAACATATTTACCCAATACGCCACTATCATTCCCTAACCCGTTAGGAAAGCGGGTAGATGTGGAATTGAGCAGGATGAGGTTCGAATTAAAAGCAGCTGCATTCACAAAAATTACGCGGGCAAAATATTCTGTTGCCTTTTTGGAGATGGCATCTATCACCCTGACGCCGGTTGCTTTTCCTAACTTGTCATCGTAAATTACTGAATGAACAACTGCATTAGAGATCATGGTAAGATTGCCTGTCTTTTCTGCCCAGGGTATTGTCACTGAATTCGAGCTGAAATAACCGCCAAACGGGCAACCACGCTGACAAAGATTTCTTTTCTGACATTGTGCCCTTCCTTGTTCCAAATGTATTTTCTGCGGAACGGTAAGGTGTGCACATCGACCATAAATTACATGTCGCCCTGTATAATGTTGAGCCACGACATCTTTAAAATGATTCTCTACACAATTCAGGTCTAAAGGTGGCAGAAACTCCCCATCGGGGAGTATCGATAAGTTATCACGATTGCCTGATATACCTGCAAACTTCTCAACATGACTATACCATGGTGCAATATCCTTATATCGGATAGGCCAATCAACAGCAAAACCATCACGCGCTGGTCCTTCAAAATCATATTCACTCCAACGTTGTGTTTGTCTCGCCCACATGAGCGACTTGCCTCCTGTTTGATAACCCCTTATCCAATCAAATGGTTTCTCTTGCACATAAGGATGCTCATTATCTTTAACAAAAAAGTGCATCGCATCTTCTCTGAATGCATAACACTTACTGATGACAGGATTCGCATCTTTGATCTCCTGCGTCAGTTCATTCCTATGTTCAAACTCCCAGGGCATCATGTTGGTTGTTGGATAATCCCTGAGATGCTTAACCTCCCTTCCTCTTTCAAGGACAAGTGTCTTCAATCCTTTTTCAGTGAACTCTTTTGCAGCCCATCCACCGCTCATACCAGAGCCTACTACGATCACATCAAATGTATTGTTATTACTTCCCATTGTTGTTGATATTAATTTCTGTTAAATAGAAACGCATCCATGATATCTGCCCGGAATAAGTTCATATACCTGAATGTTGGTGAGATAAAACTTAGAAGAGGTGTAAGACTGAATCACAAGTGCCTTCACCATATTAAAAAAGCTTACGAGATCAGTTTTCTCTTCTTTTTTTGCAAGCAGCTCTTCAACGATCTTTTTTCTCATCTCATCTTTGCAGTCAACAAACTCCTCACCAAATGATGATTTACAAAACTGCTTAAACTCAGACATACCATTGATGAACGTTGTTTGTTCTTCTTTGGTCCGGCAATCATCTACCATCTTCAATACAAACAAATGTGCATCAATGTCTTTTGCTCCCGGAGTATCTGACTTAGGAAGAATCGTTTCACAGAGCTCTGACAGCATCACTTCATCACTCGGTGTGATGGTTATTTTTTTTAATAGCAAGGCCGACTTGCTTCTATCTTGCATGCAAGAGGGAATGATGGCAAAGCCGGCGGTGACGAAAGCAAATTGCTTCAATACATCTCGTCTGTTTACATTACCCATAATAATTTATTTGAACATTTATTGTACACACCTGAATCCCGTATGCTCCAATCCGGTATCCGTTGCGGTTTTCATTCTTGAAGTTACCCTGTACCCTTTACAATAAGATGCATTGCATAAAAAAGATCCGCCGCGGACGACCTTTTTGGGAACAGTAGATTCCTGAGGATCATAACTGCGATCAGGACCTTGGGGGTCGAGGACGGCTTTGTTTGCAATTGTTTGATAGTAGTCATTCGTGTACCAATCAGCACACCACTCCCACACATTACCTGCCATATCAAAAAGTCCATATGCATTGGGCGAAAACGATTTTACGGGTGCGGTGTTACCAAATCCATCCCACTGGGTATCAAGACTTGGAAAGCTTCCCTGCCACGTATTTGCTTTAGCCTTTCCAAGCTCTATATTCTCATTGCCCCATGGATACGCATGTTCAGCCCCGCCTCTTGCCGCAAATTCCCATTCTGCCTCTGTTGGAAGTCTTTTCCCGGCCCAGCGGCAGTATGCCATGGCATCATCCCAAGACACATGAACAACAGGATGATCATCGAGGCCAACAATACTGCTACCTGGACCCTGAGGCTGCTTCCAGTTTGCGCCTTTCCGCCACTCCCACCAACGGCTTGGATCGTTCAATCGTGTCCCAGTGGGTTGTTTTACAAATACAAGTGAGGCTGCAACAAATACATCATCCGGCGGCTTGGGCGTTCCGGGAGGAAGTTGCTTTTTAATTTCTTCCCAATCGGGTATTTTTTCAGCAGTCGTCACATAGCCCGTTGCATCAACAAATTTTTTGAATTGGGCATTGGTGACTTCAGTAGCATCCATCCAAAAACCACTGACCTTCACTTTGTGTTGCGGATACTCATCAGGCCGTCCTTCTGCATCACCTGCGCCCATCATAAACGCTCCACCTTCAATCCAAACCATGCCCTCATGCGATGCTGTTGTAGATGATGTTTTTTTGATAGTATCCATTGCGCTGACTGCAACAAATCTTGAAGGGATGTTTTCAGTGCAGTGCATCGCAGTGTCGGCTTTATTACGTTGAGCACATGAAACTGATACTGCCGACAAAAAAATAAACGTTGAAATGAAAGGATTCATCACAACGAATATCAGAAATTATATGATTTAACAGACCTGAAATTATGTCTGGAGAGAAAGAACTTGTTCAACCCCCAGTAATATTTATTCTCCTTAACATGAACCAGCAGGTCTTTCGCAGTGCTGAGATTTTTTCTTTTTATGGTGACGACTTCTCCTGCTTTCGTATTGAACGATATGATCAGATGCTTACCTCTTCTAATGAATTCAGCTTTGAGGTCGCCGCGTCTATCAGATATGATATCAACATCAGTCGGCGTGATAAGATCCAGTGTGCACCTGTTTCCGGATTTACTGTTTACTTTCACCTGTTGCAGCATTCCATCATATAGCACGGCATCTACAAGAAAAGCGCCTTCTGCACCAAGCTTGGAGAATGAAAGCTCTCTCCAATCAGTAGGTACCGCAGGAAAAATCTTGATCAGCCCATCATCACTCTGTATCAGCATTTCCTGTAAACTGCTTGCAAAAGCCATGGGGGTTTCAAAACACGGACCCGCTTCTGCGTATAGTCCATTGGGCTTTGCATGTCGATCTAAAAAATCAGTTAGCTGCAACACTGAACTGTCGCCTGCGCCGAGAAGCGAATACATAGACGCTGCGCCGGTGTATGAATATCCGGCCAACGCATCTGGCATGGAGTGCCAATGACGAATAGAACGCTCTGTCATTGAACGATGGGAAGGATTATCCATGTTGAGTAACCGATAAGGATATATTGCCATCAGGTGTGAATAGTGACGATGAGAAGAAGTAAGCTCAACATCTTTTCCTATCATGAATCCACGTTCATTGGCGTGAAGTGGTGTCAGTTGTTGTAATATATTTTTCCATTTGCCAACTTCTTGATCATGTAAAGACAACACCTGATCTGTTTTTATGAGTGTTTGAATCCCCCAGATCAATCCGGCCAATGTATAATGCGCATCTTCTGCATCTGTATATTCGGGAGAATGAGATCGTACAAGATGAAGAATACCTTTTTCATCCGCATATAATAAGTGGATCAGATAATTAACAGATCTCTTCAATAATGGATAGATCTCATCACGCAATGCCTTTTTATCTCCGGAATACTGATAGTATTTATAATAGTACAACATCACCCAAACCAAATTGCCAGGCTCGAACTGTCCTTTTCGCAGGTCATATTGATTCAACGGGGAATGCAGATCAAATGCTGATATCCTTCCAATTGCTGCGGCATTTTCCCTCCACTGTGCCGGAACATTGTTGATGAGTTGCTGCTTGTTCTTATTCAATAGATTGAATAAAGGCTTGGTGAGCTCAAGATGATTGGCGGCAAATAAAGGAGAATACGTAAGCTGTGTATTTAAATTCCACCAGATCGCAGGCCATGGTGTCTTGCTGGTAAACCACGGCCCCATCAGATCGATCATCGGCATGTCCTCTCTGGTAGCTGACCCAAGTTTATACAGCTGAAGCCAGTAATAAGACTCAATACGTTTATCAGGGATTGAAATGAAGCTGCGTTGAAAAAAGTTATTCCACCATGTCCTGTGATAGTCCAGAACCAAAGAAATTGGCTTGGTGCTAAACTTTTTTATAGCAGCAAATGCTTCCGGTATTGCCTTACCCTTCATGCTGTCGCTATAGCCAACCGCAATGTCAATGATATGCTTATCCCCCGACAATGCATGTGTCCACACTGTTGCATATTCACCTTTTGTGATAAGTTCCTGATACGATATCCCGTGTCCTGCAGAATCTTTCAACTTAACTTCAGGATTGTATTGATAGTCATACGTCTCAGGTTTTACTGTACCATAGTAGAACCTAGGGCTCACACTTTTCTCAGCAACCCATTCGCAGATCAGTTTTTCTTTGTGTGAACTGTCTGTTGCTTCTATGTGTATTATATCTTCTCCGGAAGGGACGAAAAAAAATAATGTTATTTTCCCTTTGCTGGTGATCACATCGCCTCTCGCCTCAGCATTGTAAATATCAAGATAGATATTGGAAGACAGAATTTCACCACTCGTACGTATCATTATTTTACCGATCGGTAAACGCGGATGTGATACCAATTGCTGGGTAAACATACTATCGGGATAATGCGGACGCTGATCGGTCACGTCTGATCTACCCACATCAAAACGCAATGCATTTTTTCCTTCGCGATACATGTTAACACCAAGTCGGCCGTTCCCTGCAATGACACCATCATAAAAATCTGTACCAAGGCTATCCCAATACAACCTGTTATGATTCATGTACGAAGCCCATTCTTTCTGGTTGATGGGTTGTGCAGAAACCACGACACCAACGAACATGACGGTGCATGTCAGCAATTTCCTGAGAATCATGCTCATATTGGCTACAGTAGATTATTCATTCACTGTTGTATTCTTGATCGGAACAACTTTTTCCCATTCGCTTTTGATCAATTTTTTGGAAACTGGTGCTATTTCATCTCCGTTGTTGCCATTGTACATGCGGCCGTTCTTCAATACATACCTGATGGTATTTGTGTTTCGGATATTATCAAGTGGGTTCTTATCCAAGATGATCAGGTCAGCAAGTTTACCAGCCTCAACAGATCCTAGATCCTGATCAAGGCCAAGTCCAACTGCACCCTGAATCGTTGCTACTTTCAGGGCATCAATATTTCTCATTCCACCGATCTGCATGGACCAGAGTTCCCAATGAAAACCAAGCCCCTGCAGTTGTCCGTGTGAACCAACACCTGCAAGTCCGCCTTGCTCAACAATAGACTTCATGCTCTGTGCATGCTTTTGAAACACATGCTCCTCTGGGAGGAACCAAGTCTCTCTTCTCCTTGACTTACCGGCAAGCTCTTCATACGGTGTAAAAAACTGCAACTTCTTATCACTGTATGGGTTCTCATTTTCATAAAAATAATTCTCAGCCCAAGGTCCGCCATATGATACAAGCAAGGTAGGTGTAACGATCATCTTTGCATCAGCGATCGTTTTGGTCAGGTCTTTGTAGAGTGGTAAAATTGGAATAGCATGTTCATGACCTGGATAACCATCAAGCAGATTGGTGACATTCAACTTGTAATCCAATCCTCCTTCTGTTGTTGGCATGAGTTTTTGATTCTTGGCAGCATTGATGATCCATTGTCTGGCTTGCCTATTACCTGTCAAGTACATCTTGATATACTGTGTATTGAAATACTTGCTGTATTGCTTCAATACACTTTCTGCCTGTGCCGAGTCTTTGATATTGTATGACCAGTAACCAACACCCGGACCGGTTGAATATACACGCGGTCCCACCATTTGACCCGCTTCAACCATGTCGGCATACGTTAATACATCAGTAGTTGCGGTCTGTGGATCACGTGTTGTGGTAACGCCATAAGCAAGATTGGCTGCATAGATCCAAACTTGATTTTTGTGTATGCCCCAACTTGGCCACATATGGGAATGTACATCAACAAAACCTGGGATGATGGTTTTACCACTGACATCAATCACTTTGGCCTTTGCTGGCGCTTTGACATTTTTACCTACAGCTTTTATTCTGTTATTTTCAATGAGCACATCTCCTCTGGAAATCACCTCATCGCCTTTCATTGTAATGATCCTTGCACCTTTTAATACGATTGCTGATTGAGGGATATCCTTTTGATAATACACCTTTACCCATGTTTCTGAAGGCTTATAACCAACTTCTTCCTTCTTTGAATCAGCCTTCTTGGTGGTATCTGTCAATGCTTTTTGCTCAGCTTGTTTCTTAGCAGCTTTCACGCTGTCATCAAACGCTTTCGCTATATCAAGGTCGTAAACAAAATGAGCTGCACCGAGGCTGTAATGAATAGCATTACCATCGGCAGACCACACAGGGAACTCACCGCCGATCTCTGTAAGTTTTTTACTGGGAAATTCTGCACTGCTGGCATCAGCAACGGAGATGCTAATAGTTTTACCCGTTGATGGGATGGTGACTGCGTAGATATTGTTGTTGACTTTTGCGATGGCTTTTTCACCTTTTGGAGAAAGCCATATCTCGCTTGCGCTTGAAGGCGGATTATTTTCTCTGGCTTCCTCTTCACCAAATATTTCAGGAACGATACAGGCGTCCTGCACTGCAGGTTTCCCTTTGTGCATAGGTATTGAACCATACGTAGTAATGCCTGTGATCTTTGCATGGATCTTTTGATCACCGCCTTGCCAGTTGATCGAGATCAAGGAACCGCGATTGTTCAAATAAATGCGCTCATCGTTTATGCTGAAATGCGGATTATAACGACCATTGGCTTTGTCAATTATATTTACCTCACCGGTTGACAGATCGATCCAGCTGATATTATCCTCAGCATCATCATATCCGGGATCGAATGCATCTTTAAACTTCTGTAATGGTGATTGTATAAAAATGATTTTATCGCCCTTTATTGTAAACCTTGGTGTTTGGTATAATCCAGGAGCTTTGGTGATCGTTCTTAAATTAGTTCCGTCAGAAGAGATGAGATGCAGATGGCCCCCGTTTGCATCCCATGTAGAGAAGACAATCGTTTTACCATCCGGACTCCACGATGGTTGAGCCTCGGTAAATTGATTGGAAGTCAGTCGCTTTGGTTCCCCGTTCGGATAATCCATCACATACAACCTGTTCAGTGAAGTGAACAACATTTTTTTGCCATCCGGCGATGGCACTGCATCACGAATCTGACTTGACATTGCATGAGAGGTGTCTTTTATTGGATATTTGAAGAACACCTCAGGAGCCAATTCCAGTTTGCCGTCCACTTCAAAAGGTATCGTTACACTGTTGCCGCTAGCGATGTCTATCTTATTGATCTTCCCACCAAAAGATGCCAACAAATACTTATTATCCGGAGTAAAGGCCATAGCAGGCAAAACGCCTCCTACCGCGATGGATTCCTGGTCATCACGCTGTACAGGGTAGGCAAGCCAGCGCTCATCCCCTGTACTCAGCGCACGAATGATCAATCCGGTCTTGTCCTCAAACCTCGTTCCATACACCATCCATTTGCCATCTTTCGAAAGCACAGGAGTAAATGCTGAACCATAACGAGATGTCAACTTTGTGGTACGACCAGTACTGCGATCGTAGCTTCCGATCTCATACTGAGGGAGCTGTGCATTGTAATTCCATGAACCGGTTCTAAAGGAATAATAGATATGCCTTCCATCGTGACTAACTGCAGGATCGATGGTTTTCAGCTGTGCAGGCTCATCAATCAATTGAGCACCTGACCCTCCGTCTTTGTGTATGATGTGCAGTTTGTTTATTCTTCTTCCTTTTGAATAGACAATATAATTTCCATCTGGGGTCCAGTCAGCCGAAGTAAAATTTTGGTTGATGTCCTTCGTCAACTGAACAGTATCTTTCTTCTCTGTATCGATGTACCAAAGATTTTCCGCACCACTTTTATCGGAAACAAAGAGAATTTTTTTGCCATCCGGACTAAAACGTGGATGTTGATCAAAGGCTAGTCCGCGTGTCAACTGTGTAGCCTTCCCGCCTTCAGCAGGTATGCTGTACAGATCACCCATCAGATCAAAAATGATCGTTTTGCCATCCGGACTAACATCCAATGATATCCAGGTGCCTTCATCGGTCTTCAGACTAAACATCCGATTGGCCTTCAGCGGAAGATGTTTATAACGTGTAAAGGAAGTGTCGGTTTGGGCACTGGAATGCGTAAAAGAAAGGATTGATGCAACTAAGAGCACACCGAATAAATAAGACTTCATACAGGGGGGTATTTATGAGTTGATGATAGAAAATTGGCAGGTAAAATTAATAATGAATCTATTTCAGAGATCATGCAATATAAGACAACACAGATATTTACTGCAAGTTCATACAGTAATGGAGTTTTTGACTTGTTTGTTGTATTATTGGCCTGAATGGATAGTTGAATTAGATCAAGGCCTTGAACAAAACAAGATGTTTATCCGCCATCGAGTTGAAAAATCAATGATCATGCTAATGCCGCAACCAGGGACGAAGTATATTCTTGCAAGTATATTAGGACTTTATCTTATCCTATCAGGATGCAATTTCAAGGCCTCTCGAACCATGGATAAGCCACCAAATATCATTTTCTTTTTCGTAGACGACATGGGGTGGCAGGATACTGAAGTCCCTTTGGGGATAGAGAAAAGTCCAATAAACAATAAGTTTAAAACCCCCAACATGCTTCGCTTGGCTTCAGAGGGAATGAAATTTACCCAGGCCTACGCATACGCAGTTTGCTCACCATCTCGCACCAGCCTGATGACGGGGATGAATGCTGCGAGACATGGAGTAACCAATTGGACATTAAGAAAAAATATAACCGTTGATGCCAATGATGACGCTTTGGAATTTCCAAAATGGAATCTGAATGGATTACAACCTGAAAGCGTTGACACAATTCCTCAAACAGTATCAGCTACAACACTTTCCCAACTCTTAAAACAACACGGATACTTTACAATTCACTGTGGCAAGGCTCATTGGGGGGCAGAGGGTACGCCAGGCTCAAATCCCTTGAATCTGGGGTTTGATATTAATATTGGGGGACATAGTGCAGGCGGACCAGGAAGCTATCTGGGAACGAATAATTTTAGCGCCGCTTTTCGTAAAGGAGACAGAATTTGGGATATACCCGGACTTGAAAAATATCATGGGAAAGATATTAACCTTACTGATGCACTTACACTTGAGGCAAAGATTGCCATGGATAGTGCTATAGAGACCGGCAAGCCTTTTTATCTGTACATGTCGCACTACACAGTGCATGTGCCCCTGGAACCACATCAGCCTTTCTATCAACAATACAAAAACAAGGGCTTGAATGAACAGGAAGCAAGATATGCTGCTATGATTGAAGGTATGGACAACAGCCTGGGAGAGTTGATGAATTATCTTGACAAAAAGGGTATTGCCGATAATACCGTAATCCTATTCATGTCTGATAATGGAGGATTAAGCGTTAGCGATCGGGGAGAGACGCCGCACATGCATAACCTTCCGCTCAAGAGCGGCAAGGGATCTGCTTATGAAGGCGGAATACGTGTACCGATGCTGGTCAAATGGCCCGGCCAGGTTACATCAAATAGTGTTTGCAACAATTATCTGATCATAGAAGATTGTTTTCCTTCCTTACTTGAAATTGCCGGAATCAAGAGATATAAAACAATTCAACAAGTTGATGGGCAAAGCTTCGCACCTCTGCTCAGACAAGCTGTTGTAAGCAAGGACCAGCGAGACTTATTCTGGCACTTCCCAAACAACTGGGGTCCAAAGGGTCCTGGCATCGGAACAACAAGCACCATACGCCACAAAGAATGGAAGCTGATATACTGGTATAAAGATCAACGCGTTGAACTTTATAATGTAAAAGAGGATATCGGAGAACTGAATGATCTTGCTGAAAAGCACCCTGAAAAAGTCAGGGAGCTGGCAATAAGATTGGGTAATCATCTTCGCAAAGTGAATGCCTTTAGACCAACATATAAAAAAACAGGCGATCTAGCTCCATGGCCAGACCAAGCGGTACGTTAGTAAGTACTTTAGATTAACTTTGGATCAACATTAAGATAGATTTTAAATGCTCGGATCCATCTTTGCATTACTATTGCGATCATTATCACGGTAAACAATAACTCGACACAAGATGAAAAAAATTATACTGATATTCACCACCACTTTTTTTTTGATGGCCTGCACGAATAATCAAGATCAAGTATCATCACCTGAAAATACTGGCACCATGGAAACAGAACACAAATACACACCTGAGATGGTCGTGAATAAAAAAGATTTTGTGTGTGGTATGCCAACAACCGCAGGCATCAGTGATACAGTCCACTATAAAGAAAACGCATACGGATTCTGCTCATCAGAGTGTAAGGCTGCTTTTCTGCAAGATCCCGATACTTACATTGCTTCAAAATAAACCTCAATCATATTGCCATGCCAACAGTAAAAGCTTACGCTGCAATCAACAGCAGCTCTCCATTAGTGCCGCTAGAGATCCAACGTCGTTCATTAAAAGAACACGATGTTCAGGTTGAAATACTGTATTGTGGAGTATGCCACAGTGATATCCATACGGCAAGAGATGAATGGGGCGGTGCTGTATATCCACTTGTTCCGGGCCATGAGATCATTGGTGTTGTAAAGGCCGTGGGAAATTCAGTAACACGCTTTAAAGTTGGACAAACAGTGGGTGTTGGCGTGATGGTTGATAGTTGCAGGGTATGCAAAAACTGTAATGACAACTACGAGCAATACTGTGTGGAAGGAATGACAGGTACATACAATGCACTTGAACGAGATGGATCTGGAAACAGAACGATGGGTGGGTATTCTGCCGAGATCGTGACTGATGAGAATTATGTCCTGCGTGTGGATGCAACAGAAAACCTGGCTGGAGTAGCTCCTTTGCTTTGTGCAGGTATTACAACTTACTCACCATTAAAATTTGCAGGGGTAACAAAAGGAACCAAGGTGGCGGTTGTTGGACTAGGCGGACTGGGACATATGGCTGTAAAATTTGCTGTTGCCTTTGGCGCTGAAGTAACTGTGATCAGTACATCCGCTTCAAAAATAGCTGAGGCTGGAAAGCTTGGCGCACATCATTTCATTCTCGCAAAAGATAAAGAAGCATTGAAACCTTATGCTGCTGCTTTTGATGTTGTACTGGACGCCATTTCTGCAGATCACGATTATACAGAATACCTGAACCTGCTGGCATTGAATGGGAAACTCCTGGTGGTAGGTCTTCCAGAGCATCAGCCCAAAGTATCGCCCTTTGCATTGGTAAAAAACAGAAGAAGCATTGTTGGTTCCATGATTGGCGGAATAAAAGAAACGCAGGAAATGCTGGACTTCTGCAATGAAAAAAAGATCTATGCAGAAATAGAAACAATTCCTGTTTCCGCCATCAATGATGCGTATACCAGAATGATCAAAGGAGATATCAAGTACAGATTTGTCATTGATATGTCTACGCTCTAAAGCTAGATTGATGAATGGGGCAGCGCTGTTGATTTAGCCAACCTTGCTCAATTTTTCCAACTCGCTTTTCAGGAGATTTGCCGGCACAACGCCAGACTGTCGCCATTGTATATTCCCATGCTGAAATATCATGAGTGTTGGGACGCCCTGTATCTGGTAGTGTTGTGCAATAGAAGGATTTTTGTCTACATCAATTTTCAAAATTGTGGCTCGGTCACCAACGCTATCTTTTACCTCCTTGAGAATTGGCGCCATCATCTTGCAGGGGCCACACCATTCAGCAAAAAAATCAATAAGTACAGGTTTGCTTCCACCAATGATCTCTCCGAAAGTAGAATTAGCTGCCATATTTTTTTTCTTTTTTGAACATCCCAAAAAATAATGCTCCCATCATTGCAAAGTAAATGGTGCTATTGACAGGACTTGATGTGATCTTACACGTACCACTCGCGCAGCCTACAAATTTCCAGTAGACAAAGCCGGAAATACCACCTACGATTGCTCCGATGACATACAACAGATAATTTCTCATTTTTCATTTTTTGAACAAGTATTCGCTCCAAAAAGGACATACAAAGGACAAAAGCTGATCCAGCTGGTTGCAATAAAGACTGCTGCAAGAACAAGCAGAATGATTCCCAGAGTGCCTGTTACCATCTTACCCATAAAAAGTCCAATAAAAATTGCAGCTAATAACAACCTGATGATCTTGTCGGTTTTGCCCATATTTTTCTTCATACAAAGAATTTTTACACGTCAAAATTAATAGATAAGATTCCTAGTATGTATGACTTTAGTCACACTGGATTTTAGAAACCGATGTTATATTTAAATAATTTGACTTACTTAATATTCTATCGTAATTTTACGATTAAGATACTCGATCTCAACTATAAAAATTTATAGATCATGCCCAACGAAAAAGAACTGAAAGAACTGGTCAAACAAAAATATAGCGAAATAGCACTACAGGATAAACAAACCAATCAATCATCTTGCTGTGGTGCAGGTGGCTGCAGTACTGAAGTGTATAATATCATGAGTGACGACTATGGCTCGGTTGAGGGGTATCTCCCGGATGCTGACCTTGGACTAGGCTGCGGACTCCCTACTGAATTTGCTCAAATCAAAAAAGGAGATGTTGTTATTGACCTCGGTTCAGGTGCAGGGAATGATTGTTTTGTAGCGAGAAATCAAACAGGACCCGAAGGCAAAGTAATTGGGATTGATTTTACTCCTGCAATGATCGAAAAAGCAAGAGTAAATGCAGAAAAACTAAAGTTCAATAACATTGAGTTCAGGCAGGGAGATATTGAACAGATGCCAGTCTCAGCAAATACAGCTGACGTTGTCATCAGTAACTGTGTATTGAATCTGGTGCCAAATAAAGATGCAGTAATAAAGGATATTTTCCGGGTGCTAAAACCTGGAGGTCATTTCAGCATATCAGATGTTGTTCTTGAGGGAAAGCTTCCAGAAAAAATAAGAACTGCTGCCGAAATGTATGCAGGGTGTGTATCGGGAGCGATACAAAAACAAGTCTATCTTGAATTGATAGAAGTAAATGGATTTGTAAATATCATCATTCAAAAACATAAACCCATAACCATTCCGGATGATATCCTTTCCAACTATCTAAGTAAAGCTGAAATCGATACATTCAAGATAAGCGGAGCGGGGATCAGCTCAATTACAGTCTATGCAGAAAAGCCTTCCCAAACATGTACCCCAGGGGGCGGGTGCTGTTAATACACTTTATAGCTAGATATTTTATCTACATTTGAGGCTAATTCTATCCTCTTGCCATGAAAAGAGCCGTGATTACGGGTACAGGCCATTATATCCCGAGAAATGTAAAAACAAATATTGATTTTGCATCACATACATTCTATAGTGAGCAGCATGAAAAGATCGCTGCCCCACCTGAAGAGATCGTTGAAAAATTCAAAGCGATCACAGGAATATCTGAAAGAAGATATGCCGACACCAACATGTGTGCATCTGATCTCGCATTTCTTGCAGCACAGCAAGCTATTGAAATGAGTGGTGTTGACCCTGAAACCATCGATCAGATCATCGTTGCGCATAATTTTGGCGACGTTCTGGACCATACCATTCAAAGTGATGCCATACCGGCACTGGCGAGCAGGGTGAAACATAAGCTAGGGATAAAAAGTCCTTCATGCATTGCTTATGATATTTTGTTCGGTTGTCCGGGTTGGGTCCAGGGTCTCATTCAGGCTGATGCATACTTCAAAGCAGGCATCGCATCAAAAGCACTTGTCATCGGAACCGAGACATTATCCCGCGTTATTGATCCATTTGATCGCGACAGCATGATCTTTTCTGATGGTGCAGGCGCATGTATTTTAGAATATAAAGAAACGGGAGACAACGGAAGTGGGATCATAGGTGCCAGTGTTCAATCACATTGTATTGATGAGGCCTTCTATATCAATATGGGCAGCTCATATCAGCCAGACAGCGATCCTAATACCCGTTTCATCAAAATGAAAGGAAGAAAAGTATATGAGTATGCCGTGCGACATGTACCTGCTGCAATGAAAGATTGTTTAGATAAAAGCGGAATCGCGATCGAGGAAGTTAAAAAAGTATTCATCCATCAAGCCAATGAAAAAATGGATGAAGCGATGATCAATAAGCTGTATAAGTTATATGGACAAACACCGCCTGCTGATGTAATGCCCATGTCAATCCATTTACTGGGAAATAGCTCTGTGGCAACAGTACCTACTTTACTTGATCTTGTATTGAGGGGTGAGCAAGAAGGACATGAACTAAGTCCGGGGGATGTTGTTCTTTTCGCATCTGTTGGCGCCGGCATGAATATCAATGCAGTGGCTTACAGGGTTTGAAAAATCATCTCCATTTCACTTGTGTAAAAACAATCGTAGCGTAATTGTCTCTTTCATACAATATTCCAACAGTACGTTTATTGATCATCACTAAATCGCTGTAAGCTGTCCAGTCCTGCTTCCGTTCATCATCAGCTTTATCGATCAATATGCTTTTAACCCAATGCACACCCTCATCATAACTGATGCGCAAAGTGAGATCATCTCTCCTTGTTGCATTAGCTGCATTGCATGAGGCGATGACCGCTTTATTATTTTTATACCCCAATGTAATAATGGAGCCTTGACAAACAGGATCAGGTAATTCCTTGTCAAAATATGAAGTATCCCAACTGTGTCCTCCATCACTGGAATAGGCAATGATCCTATTTTTAATATCGCCACGCTGATTTCTTACACTCATGATCAACCTGTTCCCAGTAAGCTCCGTAGCAATCGCTTCATTTGAGCCTGGTATATGGATAGATTCAGACAGCTTGAATGTTTTGCCATGATCATCAGTATAAAATCCATGCGCATTATAATCACGGAATTTATCTTGTGGTGGACCTGAAGAATGATTAGCGGCAACAAATATTCGGCCCTTAAACTTTCCTGTTTGAAATTGCATTGCATGTCCGGGTGTTAACGCATAGCTTCTCCAATCTTCCTGAAAAACATAGGCCGTATTAACATGAGGTTGATTAGGCCTGTGCACTTGTGCAGTAATATTGACAGGAACAGACCATGTCTTACCAAGATCAACTGATTTGATATACCAAACTTCTCTGATGCCCTTCCCCTCTCTGACCTCCCATTCGTGATTATTGCCGGTATTATAAAAAAGATAAACTACGCCTGATGGATACACAGGATCAAGCAAGTCAACAACAGGAGCAGGATTACCCGCCTGAAGTGAATCGTAGTTGACTAAAGTTTGCATGCTCGACCAGGTATTACCATTATCATCACTTCTCTTCATCACGATATTAATATCACCAAAATCACCACTGCCATGTACACGTCCCTCAGCAAATGCAAAAAGATCTCCATTCGGTAAAGAAATGATCGCCGGTATACGATAACTTTTATGACCATCGGTGCCACTCACAAAAACAGGCACTGCTTGAGCTTGAACAGTTGAGGGATGAATGATTGAAATAAAAACAAGAAGAGATATAAAAAGTAGTATTCTAGGAGTCATGATTTTTATGATATGATCTAATGTAACAAAATAAACAGTTCAGAACAAATGAATAATTCAATCAACAAACGATGCTGTATATAACACAGAAAATAAACATATATTTTTTTAACTTGCGTTATGCAAATTTTAATAACCCTTATTCTTTTATTTTTTATTTCTTCTAACTCATTTTCCCAGAATAAATCAGCAGAGCCAAAATCTTACACTATTTATAAAACTGCCAAGGCTCCAAAGATCGATGGCAAGATCAGCAATCGTGAATGGAAAGATGCAATATGGACGGATGATTTTGTGGACATATCAGATACCATCAACCCAACTCCAAAACACAAAACCAAATGTAGGATGTTGTGGGACGATGAGTACCTCTATGTTGCAGCGTACTTGGAAGAGCCTGACCTATGGGCTACATTAAAGAATCACGATGATATCATTTATAATGACAATGATTTCGAGGTGTTCATAGACCCAGGAAATGATGCCTCTAATTATTTTGAAATCGAGATCAATGCACTTAATACAGTAATGGATTTATTCATGCTTAGAACATACAAACGGGGTGGTCCGGTGAATATGAAATGGAATACCGTAGGAATGAAATCAGCTGTTTATTTAAAAGGCACCTTGAACAACAATACCGACAAGGATAAATATTGGACGGTTGAAATGGCCATCCCGTACAGCTGTCTAAAAAGGCCTAATCGGGTAAGTCAGCCAGTTGTTGGTGCCACCTGGAGAATAAACTTTTCAAGAGTGCAATGGCAAACAGTTCCATCAGGAACAAGTTATGAAAAGAAAAAGAATGAGAAGGGACGTCGACTTCCTGAATACAACTGGGTGTGGACACCTCAGGGCAGGATTGATATGCACATACCTGAAAAATGGGGATACCTTCACTTCAAAGATTATAAAAAATAATTTATGGCACAGAGAAGAGGTTTCTTAAAAAAAGGGCTGCTCGCAGCTGGATCTCCATTCATTGCCGAAAGCATATTTGCGCAATCAGAACCCTCTGTAAAAAAAGCAAGAAAAAAACACTGGATCTGGATCAACCCAAATAAAAAAGAAGATATAGAGGATATAAGAAAAAAGTTCAACACATATAAAGAATCTGGGATTGGTGGCATTTTATTTGAGGCGGACAGTGAAAAACATTTCCGAGAGGCAAAGAAAATTGGACTTGAAGCACACCGATGGAACTGGACAATGAACAGGGGTGATAAAAATTTATTGGAAAATCATCCTGAATGGTATGCTGTTTCCAGAGATGGAAGATCCTGTGCTACGCATCCTCCCTATGTAGGCTACTACCGTTGGCTTTGTCCATCAAAACCTGAAGTACTCGAGTTTTTAATGAACGAAGCAGAACAAATTCTGGCAAAAGATTACATCGACGGACTGCATTTGGACTACATTAGATTTTGTGATGTTGTGCTGCCACTTAACCTATGGAAACAATATAATGTTGATCAGCGCACTGAGTTAGCCGAATTTGATTTCTGCTATTGTGAAACATGCAGATCAAAATACAAATCACAAACCGGCAAGGACCCTCTTGATTTAAAATACCCGGATGAAGTGCTCTCGTGGAGGTTATTCAGGTACGAGGCTATCAATCATGTTGTCAATCAGCTGGCAACAGTTGCAAAGAAACATAACAAGTGGATCACCGCTGCCGTTTTCCCTACCCCTGAAGTGGCCAGAAGAAATGTTCGTCAGGACTGGACCAATTGGGACCTGAATGCTGTTTTCCCAATGATCTACCATGGATTCTATCAGGAAGATGTAAAATGGATAGGAGATGCTGTTAAAGAAGGCGTTCATTTCCTTCAAGGAAAATTCCCAATTTATGCCGGCCTCTATCTACCCGACTTCAAGAACATGGAGGAGTTGGCACAGGGCATACAATTTGCAATGAATAATGGTGCAGCGGGAGTCTCGATCTTTGGACATGCTACATCGGAAGTGCTCAACGTGCTAAAAAGCACTTTACAGAGTAAATAATTTCATACTATTAGTTTACGACAAGGTTTTCTCTTGATTTCATCATCGGTATTGTCGAAAAAATAATTTAGGTTTGTCTAAATTTTTAGTTCAATCATGCTCAAGTATACCATTAGTGAGGAGAATTACATCAAAACGATCTTTCATCTTCAGAAAGAGGCAAGTCAGGTTTCAACCATGGAGCTTGCCCATGCACTACAAACAAAACCAGCTTCCATCACTGATATGATGAAAAAACTCAAGCAGAAAAAACTCATCAATTATAAACCTTACTATGGATTCAGGTTGAGTGCAGAAGGCAACAGGGTGGCATTGGGGATCATTCGAAGACACCGACTTTGGGAGTTTTTTCTGGCTGAAAAACTTGATTTCAAATGGGACGAAGTGCATGAAATCGCTGAACAACTTGAGCATGTCAGCAGTAAAAAACTAACAGACAAACTCGATGCATATTTAGGACATCCTAAATTTGATCCACATGGAGATCCTATTCCTGATAAATTCGGAAACATGAGCCATGAAACATACAACTGAAGGATATTCCTCTCTTAGTGAGGTACATCAGAGCGTTGACACCACCATTCAGCGAAAAGGGTGGAGAAGGGTGTTGTCATTTTTTGGTCCAGCCTATCTCATCAGTGTAGGATATATGGACCCAGGCAATTGGGCTACAGATATTGCCGGTGGCAGCAAATTCGGATATCAGTTGATTTGGGTTTTATTAATGAGCAACATGATGGCCCTGTTGTTGCAAAGTCTTTCTGCAAGACTTGGCATTGTAAGGGGTCGTGATCTTGCACAAGCAAACAGAGAGACCTATCCAAGAGCAGTGAACCTTGCTTTTTATGTGCTTGCAGAAATTGCAATTGCTGCAACCGATCTCGCTGAAATTCTTGGAATGGCAATAGGTATTCAATTGCTCACCGGACTACCCTTGATCTGGGGAGTGCTCTTAACGATCGCAGACACATTCTTGTTCCTGTTGCTTCAAAGACTTGGCATCAGAAAAATGGAGGCGTTCATCATAAGCCTCGTAGGAATTATCGGCATGAGTTTTCTTGCTGAAATATTCATCGCAAAACCAAATATTGGTGAGGTAATGGTAGGCTTTATTCCTTCTCTTCCGAATGAAGAAGCGCTCTATATAGCAATAGGTATCATAGGAGCAACGGTGATGCCCCACAACCTCTATCTTCACTCTGCACTGGTACAAACACGAAAGATCAAACGAGATCCTGCTGGCATAAAAAAAGTATTGAAACTAAATTTCATTGATAGTGCTATCGCTCTCAACCTGGCATTTTTTGTAAATGCCTTCATATTGATTCTTGCTGCCACTGTATTTTATAAAACGGGAAGAACTGATGTAGCAGAGATCAAACAAGCGCACGAACTACTTGCCCCAATGCTCGGTAGTGAACTGGCGCCGGCATTGTTCGCAATTGCCTTGATTGCAGCAGGGCAGAGCTCCACCATCACAGGAACCTTGGCAGGACAGATCGTAATGGAAGGTTATCTTCATTTGCGCATTACTCCTTGGGTAAGACGTTTGCTTACCAGATTAATTGCCGTGATACCTGCATTGCTAATGATCTTGATCAATGGAGAAGATAATATTGATAGTCTCTTGGTTCTCAGTCAGGTTATACTCAGCCTGCAATTGGGTTTTGCAATTATTCCGTTGATCCATTTTACCAGTGATAAGAAAACGATGGGGGTTTTTGCCATTAAGCCTTTCATTATTTTTCTTGCCTCCCTGATCACACTTATTCTGGTATACCTTAACATCAGAATGGTATATGAGCAAGCAAATCAATTTTTTGAAACCTCTGATTCTATTTTCTGGAGAACATTGATCATTGTAGGCAGTTTATTATATGTATCACTGCTCTTGATCGCAATATTCTATCCATTGATGAACAAAACTGAGAAAGAATCTGTAAAGCTTCATCCTGATGCAGAAAGAATTGGTCATACTGCAATTCCAGTATACCGAAAAATTGCAGTAGCGCTCGACTTCAGTAAAAATGACAACAAGCTGATTGCACACGCACTTGGACAAGGAGGTAAGGAAAGTAAATATATAATGATACATATTGTTGAAAGTCCATCAGCCCGTGTAATTGGCGTAGCGGCTGATGACCTTGAAACAAGAAAAGATCAGGAAAGAATGAACCAGTATATTGAAGAATTGAGAGAGCAGGGATATAATGTGGATGGCATTCTAGGTTTTGAAGCACGTGTAAAAGACATTGTAAGATTAGTAAAAGAAAACCACGCAGATATACTGATCATAGGCAGTCATGGCCATACGGGATTAAAAGATGTTGTATACGGACAAACAGTAGATGCAGTAAGGCATGAACTGAAAATACCTGTGCTAGTAGTCAATCTTTGATGACAGCTCTGTTATTCCGAGCACAGTGAGGGGAGATCCCTCGCTGCGCTCGGGATGACAATTAAGGGGAGGGGCATTCTCCTTTTCCCTGTCATCCCGAACGAAGTGAGGGATCTAAAAGTGTTGAGTTGTTGAGTCGTTGAGTTGTTTAGGGCTAAACGACTAATCAACTAAACACCTAAACATTTTACTCAAGGAACATGCGAATTCAGATCCCTCGATATGCCTTGAAAATAAATTGTAAATCATTCATCGTATTCCTCCTGCTGCCCATTGAACAGCAAGTAAACTTTTGAAAAACTTGGCTTTCAGTTCAGCCATCTTCTGATTTGCCTCCAGCAACTTGTTTTCTCTGGCATTCACTAAAAACATACTGCTTTCCCCAATAGAAAATTTTGTCTCCTCTGCCTTGAGTAATAGTTGATGATTGATGATGTTGGACTGCTGCAACAAAACCTGGTTTCTCACAGCCAGTATTTCATTAAAATATTGTTTGACTTTGTTCTCGATTTCCAATCGCTGCTGGCGTATACTGTAGTCGAGATCATTGATCTTGATTTTTGCCTGTGCATACTCACCTCTTGACTCACGAAGAAATAAGGGAATTGCAAAATTCACACCAAACTTATAATTGTTTTGAAATAATTGCTGATTAAAAATATTCCTGTTCCAATATCCGGAACTCAGAAAATTATATTGCAAGTCGAGAGAAGGCAGCATTTGCTGAAACTTCAATTTTCTATCTATCTCAAGTGCATCCATTTTAATATCCATAGACATCAACTTGGGATGTACTGCTGATGAAACCAATAATTCATTTAGATTGGGTAGAGGATAGTCAACTATACTGACAATATCCCAGGAGGTGTCCGGCGTGATCTTGTCCGATAAAACATATGGCTGCTGATCAGCTGTCCAGAGATAATTACTCAAGACAAGCCTTCTGCTTTGAAAGTCCAGCAAAGCCTGAATTCTGGCAGTCTGGATCTGCTGAAACTGCGCCAGCGCTTCAATGGTATCAATAGCAGCTCTGTCACCCAATAAAAAAGATTCTTTGACCAACTCAAATCGCTTCTGATTTACCTTAACTGATTCATCCAGCACAGCCAATACTTTTGAAGAAGCGATCCATAGCCAATAGGCTTCTGCAGCTTCAAATAAAATATTGTTATATGCGATCAATTGGTCTTGTCGACTCATTTTTACAAATAGCTTTGCCTGTTGCAATGAAGCCCTTCGTTTATCAAGCAACAATCCTTTTAGAACGGGAAGAGATATGCCCAAGTAATTATTCTTTCCAGGAGTTAACTCAGTATTGAATTTTTCTCCAAGATTGTCTTCTGTTCCCGCTTTAATATCAATACCGTACCAGGTAGGTATTTTCAACTCAGCGTTCGTGTAACTGTAATAGTTTCTTTGATCAAATGTTTTATTCTCTGCCTTGGTATATATTGAAGGATCAAAAGCACCTCGGGTCGCTCGCAAAGATGCGTTTGCAAAATCGATCGCTAAATTGGCTTGTTTGCAAACAGGATGATATTGCCGAACAAGGTCAAGGGTATTCTCAAGTGAAAGTGTTTGTGATTGAAGAACTGTAGGAAGGCAAACAAAAAAAGCAATAGCCGCACCCAGAATCTTCCTCATATGAAGAACAACTTCATTCATTCTTACTTATTTTTCATTTCTGTTGACTTCGTGTAATAATCAGGAGGGAATCCATTGATCTGCCTCCATAGCTCATACCATACACCAACATCTTTTAACATGGCAAAGCCTTGAGCACCCACACCTAATTTTAATGTATTCGGCCATGGTTTATCATCTTTGACCGGAACAGCAAGAATTCTGAATTTTCCGTTATCGCTTCTGTTGGTTTCCACATACACGACCTCCCCAAGATATGTTCCATAGCTGGCCTGGGGCCAACCAGAAAAAACAATAGTTGGAAACCCATCAAAGATCAATCTTACTGGCTGTCCTTTCTCAATCAGTACCAGATCCATGGCATTCACAAACAGTTCCACGGCAAAATCAACCTTATTAGGTACGATCTCCACGATCATTTCACCTTCTTTGACAGTTTCATTCAGACCAGCCTTTTTAGCTTTCACGATCTGCCCACTTTGAGGTGCGATCAACCAACGTTGCTTTCCCCTGATCTTATAATTGGCCAGCTGATTTCTTTTCCGTGCCACCTCATCTTTTGCTTCAGCAACATCACTTCCGGATGATGCGATCTCACCCATTGCCTTGAATACTTTGTCGGCAGTCTCTTGTGATAGCGCACCCATCTCAAGTTTTAAGATGACCAGATCTTGCTTGGTATTCAGAAATTTCTGTTGCTTTTCAGTGAAAAGTGCATTGGCTTTATTAAACTGAACTTTCCTTCTCTCAAATTCAACCAATGAAATAATGCCATCAGCATACATTTGCCTTGCTCGTTCAATTTGTTGTTGCGCAATTTCATTATCGAGTGTTGCAGCTTGCAATTCAGCGCTGTCACTCTTTAATGTTCTTTTTGTTTGTTCAATTTTATTTTGAAGTGAGTTTAATTTTAAAGCCAGCATCTCCTTCAATGCAGCAACTTGCTGTTCTGTATTACCGATCTTATTATTATAAAATGAAATCTTCTCTTGTTTAGCACTCAGCTGTTCTTGTGTTCTTTCAACAAGATCCGGATCAAGATAATCGTCTTTGATATCAGCCAATTCTATGATCGTATCTCCCTTGTTGACAAAATCACCTTCTTTCACCCACCATTTTACAACCCTGCCGGGGATAATCGTATTGACTTGCTGCGGTCGTTGGTCCTGATACAAGGTTGTGACATTTCCTGTAGCTCTAATGTTTTGAGTCCACGGCAAAATAAGAACAATACCGATCAGTCCCATCAACCCCCAAAACCAATAACGGATCCGAAGCGCAGAGTCTGAGGCATAGATCTGGCTAGTGGATTCCGTTTCGTAGCCTGTTTCTTGCTCAATGATTTCCGTAACTTTTTTCATTCAGTTAACAATAAAGTTTTTAGTTTATTGATGTTCTACTTTCACAATTTTTCCTTCAGATAAAGTGACAACCATATCACACTGTCGCGCAAACTCACGATTCCCTGTAACGATAACAGCGGTGGTTTCTTTCATACTCAAAATATGGTCTGAGATATCTCTGCAATGCTCCCCACCCGCCAACTCGAAAGGCTCATCCATCAACAAAAATTTTGGAGAACCGATGACGGCTCTTAAGAGTAATATTTTCTTCGCGATGATCGTACTCAGTCCCTTACCTGTTGGCTGTAAAACTGTTTGAAGACCCATCGGCAAAGAGTTGATGAACTCACTCAATCCGATCCGTTTAGCCCCCGTCATTAAATCCGATGAACTGATCGCATTATTTCCCATGGTAATATTTTCATACAACGTAGCCTTAAAAATGTCTTGCTCGTGATAAAAAACACCCATCATCTCTCTATAGGATTGAATGTTGTAATTGCGTAACGGTAAGCCATTTACCAGAAAAAGTCCCTCATAATTCAGCAGGGAACCTGTTAACATTTCCATTAAAACAGATTTTCCCGAACCTGCATCACCTACCACACAAACTTTTTGTCCTGGTGTAATATTTAGATCAATCCCTTTCAATAATTGTTGATCTTTTTTATAGCCAAAAGTCAGATCACGCATCTCAATTGAAACACCCTGTTCATTCAGGGCCATAGGCATCCCGGTATTTTTTTCTACTGCCTTATCAGTCACTGCACTTAACTTCTCAAGACTGGTAAGCAGATCATACGCCTTATCAAGACTAAGTACCAATTTTTCTACTGCCAACAAAACCGTAAGGATGACGATCTCTGCTGCAATGAATTGTCCCAGGTTCAACTGCTGATTCATCAGCAACAAGGCGCCAATGATCAACATGGCAGCAGTGATGAATAATTTAAATAAGACCAGACTCCAATACTGAAATTTCAACACAACGA
>JBKCFW010000074.1:0-9282 GCA_046303675.1 bacterium | reverse complement strand
GTTACGGTGAATGCATTACCTACGCTTACGGTTAGTGTATCTCCTTCAGCAGATGTTTGTCCGGGTACGATAGTGACCTTAACGGCAACGGCAACCGGTAGTGGCACATTGACTTATCAATGGAAAAATAGTGGAACAAATCTGACAGATAGTATTGCAGATAAATTGATGGTATCGCTTACTGGAGACTATTCAGTAGAAGTGACTGACGAAAATGGTTGTAGAAAAACCAGTGAATCAAAAACAGTAACTGTTTATCAATCGGTAGCCAAACCTGTAGCTTCATCTACACATCCTACTTGTTCGGTTGCTACTGGAAGAATTTCAATCAGCTCTCCAGTGCAAATTGGGTACACGTATAGTGTGGATGGAATTAATTATCAATCATCCCGAAACTTTACTTCTTTAGCAGCTGGTACATATACTGTTACTGCAAAAAATGCAGATGGATGTATCAGTGCAGGAGCGTTGATTACGATTAACCCACAACCATCGACACCAGAAACACCAACTGCTTCAGTAACACAGCCAACATGTACTATATCTAAAGGAATCATAACGGTTAATACACCTACTGGCAGTGGAATCATGTATAGTATTGATGGGGTGAATTATCAATCGTCTGCAACATTCAATGGCGTTACTCCAGGTACATATTCACTAACCGTTCAGAATAGTAGTGGTTGCATTAGTACTGCAGCAAGTGTAACGGTAAATGCACAACCCGTAAGTCCAGCTGCACCTGAGGTTTCTGTAACTCAACCAAGTTGTACAGTAGCGAAGGGACGCATACAAGTTACGGCACCATTAGGTACTGGGTATAGCTATTCCATTGATGGCACCAATTACCAGGCATCCCCAACATTTGCCGATCTTACTCCAGGCATTTATAATATTAAGGCAAAAGCACCTAATGGATGCATTGGATCAACGAATACGGTTTCTATTAATGTTCAACCTGCCACTCCGCCTGTTCCGAATATTAGCCTCACGCAACCGAATTGTACTGTGGCTACCGGTTCGATTACTATAACTGCTCCTCTAGGAAGTGAATACACCTACTCCATAAACGGAACTGCTTATCAGGAAGCTGTAACATTTAATGGGCTGTCTTCAGGATCCTACAATGTTACCGTGAAAAATGCAGAAGGGTGTGTGGGTCAAGCAAAGCAAGCTATCATAAACTCGCAACCACCAACGCCGGCTGCTCCAACTGCTATTAATGGTAAATCTGCAGTTCTCCGTTATACTTCAGAAACATATTCAGCTGTTCCTGTAAGTGGAGCTACCAGCTATACGTGGACATTACCTAATGGTTGGACTGGAACATCTACCACTAATGTGATTACCGTTACTTCTACGGCAACTGGTGGGGTACTTTCTGTAAAAGCAAATATCAATGCTTGTTCGAGTGCCAATACAACAATAACTATTTCAGTTAGTAATCTACCTTTACCTATTCCATCAAATGGATATTATACAGAAGGTGATCCAACCAATCCACCGAATATTGCGCCCACAATAGGTCCTTTACCTAATATTCCAAATATCGTTCCATACTATTGTGATGTAAATGGTCAAAACTGCAGCACCACTCCACCTGCCTTACCAACGCAGCCTGGCATGTATGTGTATTGCATCAAGAGTATTGACACCATTACTGGCGAACTGAGCAATCCTTGTCAGTATGATACGATCAGAATTTTACCAGCGGCAACTCCGGTACCAGACATTAATATCACTAATATTCAAGTACCAGTAAATGGAAATCTATCAAGTAATGATAAAGTGCCGGCGGGAACCCATTATGGTGCTCCTATTTCTGCAGTGGATAATCCTGCAGATGGAAAGATCACGATAAATGCAGATGGCAGTTATACGTTCAGTGCCTCTATACCCGGTAAGTATATTTATTATGTCCCGGTATGTGCACCAAATGGCCCAATACCTTGTCCAACTTCACCATTGGAGATCACTGTACTTGATCCGGCTACTGCAACAGATAAACCGGTTGCCAATAATGATTATACTATTGTGGCAAATAATGGATCTGCAACACTTAATATATTGGCAAATGATAAGGCTGGCGATCTTGGCGGAAAATTAGATCTATCCAGTTTAAGTTTAGTAGATCAACCTTCAAAAGGCAAAGTAGTTCTCAATGCTGATGGAACTATCACATATACTCCCCAGAACGGTTATTATGGTATGGATAGTGTGGTATATAAGATATGTGATAAGAGTGTGCCTGTGAAATGTACAGAGGCTGTTGCATACTTTAATGTCCAACCTCCTGGATCAGCGGCGCTAACCATTGCCAGTGATGATTATAATCATGGATTAGGCAGTACAGATGGCACAGAGGTGATCAGTGGAAATGTATTGTTGAATGATAAGAATACGGGTGATGGATCTCTTGCCGTAACGCCGCAATCCATCAGTAATGACAAAGGTAAACTGGTGATCAATGCCGATGGTACCTATACCTTTACTCCTGCTCCAGGATTTAGTGGTCCGGTTGATATTGTTTATGAAGTTTGTGGTGGGACACCAGCAACCTGTGCTAAAGCAACACTCCATATACTGGTGGATCCTGTTCCAATAGCAACACCAGACCTCAACCTGGCGAATAGTAATGTTCCGGTTAATGGGAATGTAGGAACTAATGATAAGTTGCCCCAGGGATCTACTTATGGTAGCCCTGTGCCAGCATCTTCTAACCCATCTGGAGGTAGTATTACCATGAACCCAGATGGTAGTTACACGTTCAAGGGTACAACGCCAGGCAAGTACATATATAATGTTCCAGTTTGTGTGCCAGGAGGTGTGACTCCTTGTCCAACCATACCCCTGCTAATCACTGTACTGGATCCATCGGCTAGCGATAAGCCGATAGCCAATCACGATGTAGCTACTACCAAAGAGAACAAATCTGTAGTCGTTCATGTACTGGCTAACGATAGAGCGGGTGATCCGGGAAGATCATTGGTACTATCTAGTTTGGTTATATCAGGTCAGCCTAAGAATGGTAGCGCCAAGATCAATGCGGATGGCACCATTACGTATACTCCCAAAGCAGGATTTGTGGGAACCGATAGTATAGTCTATACTATATGTGATAACAACAATCCTGTGTTATGTGAAACCGCTGTAGTCTATTGTACAGTTGAGCCTACAAATACGCCAGATAAAACTGTTGCTGGTGATGATGTCACTCGAACAATTGCCGGACTAAATGTATCAGGTTCTGTTTTAGCCAATGACCTGCATACTGGAGGGGCAACCTTGAGTGCACGACTAGTTAGCGGACCATCAACTGCACAGGGCACATTCACATTGAATGCTGATGGCACCTACAATTTTACTCCAGCTGTTGGATA
Organism: bacterium; assembly: GCA_046303675.1. Taxonomy (GTDB): domain Bacteria; phylum Bacteroidota; class Bacteroidia; order Chitinophagales; family Chitinophagaceae; genus Pollutibacter. The sequence goes on along the minus strand of JBKCFW010000074.1, from coordinate 5,902 downwards.
TAGTGGTACAGTAGCCATTGTTTATGAAGTTTGTGGAGGAACACCGGTTCATTGCGCCAAAGCAACACTTTATATTTTAGTAGAACCGATCATGGATACTGATGGGGATGGTGTTCCAGATCATCAGGAAATACTGGACGGGACAGACCTTAAGAACCCATGTTCATATAATAAAACCAATGTAACGCTAACTCCTGGTGCTGCATGGAATAATGGTGATTGTGATGGAGATGGAGTAACCAATGCAAAAGAGAAAAGTGATGGAACGGATCCACATGATCTATGTTCACTGATATTATCGAGTCAGACCTTAACTCCTTCTCCAGCTTGGATGGCTGGTGATTGTAACGGAGATAAGATTCCGAATGGGGAAGCATTACTATTCTTTAAGTCATCCACTAAGCCGGTGATGAGTCCGGATGGTAGCTTCATGATGAAATATACGATTATGATTAAAAACCTTCGTCCGGAAACGATTACCAATATCAGTGTGGTAGATGATCTGGTAAGAACATTCCCATCACCAGTAAGCTTTACGGTTATATCTACATCTGTTAGCGGTTCATTATCGAGAAATATCGGCTATAATGGCAGAACGGTTGTTGAATTATTAAATGCATCCAGTACACTTGCCGGTAATGCAACCGATAGTATTGTGATCATGGTAAAAGTAGAACCCAATGCATATAGTGGTACCATCAATAATTTGGCAGATATAACTGCAACAACAAAGTGGGGAACTACCAGAAAGCAATCGATCGATCTCAGCAGATCAGCTGGAGTACAAGTAGGGCCAGGAATACCTACAAACGATCTATTGCCAGTGGTAAATGTGAAAATACCAGATATTATCACACCGAATAATGATGGGTTTAATGATAAATGGATCATCCAGAAACCAAGTCATGTTCGTATAAAAATTACTTTATTCAACCGTTTAGGTCAGGTGGTCTATAGCAGTGATGAGTATAAAAATGATTTCAATGGTATTGGTAAAGGTAACTTCCTAGGTAGAGAGCTGACTAATGGTACGTATTTCTATTTGATCGATTTATTAGATACTCAAACAAATGTGAAAGAATTACGCAGAGGATACCTTACCCTAAAACGTGAGTTTTAATGAAAACGAAAGTAATCTGCATGAAAAAGATCATTATACTAATATTATTGGTTATACCGATGGGACTATGGGCTCAGCAGTTGCCCCGGTATTCGCAGTATATGTTCAATATGATCAATATTAATCCAGCCTATACTGGAAATAGGGAAGTACCGAATGTAAATATGTTGTTGCGTCGTCAATGGGTTAATTTTCCAGGTGCGCCATTTACCGGAACCTTTACGTTTGATAAACGTGTTGTCGAAACGAATAATAGTTGGGGTGCTCAATTATATACCGATGGTATAGGAATAGAGCGTACCAATGGGTTGCAAGGGTTCTATGCATTCAGTGCACCTTTTGAGAATGCTACACTTTCGATCGGTACCAGTTTCGGTGTGCTAAATTATAGCATCAATTATAATCGTTCCAATCCTTATGATGCCGGAGATCCCAGTTTGCAACAATCCATCAATGGATGGTTACCGAGTTTTGGTATTGGGGCTTTATATATGCGCGATCGATTTTATATTGGGCTATCCTCGCCTGCCTTATTGAAAACCGCCATCAATTCACGTAACCAGACCTTGATTCGTCAGGCAGGCTATGAAGGCCATTTTTTCTTGAACAGCGGGTATATTTTCCCAATATCAGAACTGATCACGTTAAAACCCTCCATTTTATTAACCGCAGTGAGTGGTGCACCAATTAAAGCGGATATCAATATGAATGTTTGGTTGGGTAATGATCTGGGATTTGGTATAAGTTATAGACAAAAAGAATCTGTGGTAGGATTACTGGAGTACCAGCTAAGTCCACAATTACGTATCGGATATTCTTATGATCATACTACTTCCCGATTGGGTTATTATCAGAATGGCACTCATGAATTGATGTTACGTATGGAAATGGGCGGTGCTGATAAAAAATTGACTTCACCACGTTATTATTGATTACATGAAGAATATATATATAATCATATCGCTTTTTTGTTCTCTTACCCTTTCTGCACAGCAGCTTAAGCTTGCTGATCAGGCGTATGAAGTATGGAACTATCAATCAGCTGCTGAGCAGTATGAGCGTATCATTTTTTTGATGCCCAAAGAAGCAACAAAACTCAAACCCGTTCAATTGGATTCCATCAAGTTTCGATTGGCAGATTGCTATTGGCAGATGAGGGTATATGAACCTGCTGCATATTGGTATGCGCAAGTCCCGGAAGTAATGAAGCAGGATATTGAAATTCGACGTCGATTGGCAGAATTGAAAGCAATGAACGGAGCTTATGTGGAAGCTGCTGAAACATTGCTGGGGCTCAACCGTTGGCAGAAAAAAGCAAAAGGATTTAGTCGCACTGCATTCATGAGTCGTGATTCAGCCGACTGGCATGTCTCCTACATACGACTTAGTGAAAAGAACTATCGGGAATTTTCTCCTATGCTGTTAGATGGTCAAGTATATTGGACAAGCAATGAACACAAAACGGAGTTGATTCCGAAAGTTCTTGGGTGGGATGGATATCGATATACACATATATTAAGTACACCCGATACATTCAAGGCCCTACAAGCCAGTCCAACCCGTCCTTTATGGGATAGTGCAGTTTATCGAAAATCCATTCAGAAAAATCAGTTGGCGAAACAATTTGTCCATGCAGATAATGCCCATTTAAAAACAATAAATGGTCTTTCAGCAAATAAGACGGCTAAGAAAAAAGATTTTTCTGCTTTTTCATTAGAAGGCACTACTGATTTGAAGTATAATGTTGGGCATACGTCTTTCAGTAACAAAACTGAAAAGATCTATATGAATGTGAATAAACCTTTCAGAGGAAAGAATAAATCACGATTGATAGATATTGTTGAAGCAGACTGGAACAATGGCATTGTTAAAAATATACGCAATCTATCTCTGGTTGATTCCGGATATACGGCGCTGCATCCAGCTATTCATCCTAACGGCGATCTGTTGGTATTCAGTTCTGACTTACCAGGTGGAAAGGGCGGATATGATTTGTATGTGAGCCGAATACGGGATGATGGAAATTGGTCGCAGCCTATGGCTTGGACGGAGTTGAATTCAGCAGGTAATGAAGTTTTTGCACGATTTACTCCTAACGGCGATCTCGTCTTCAGTTCAGATGGTTATGCTGGTTATGGTGGATTGGATCTGTACATGATTGTAATATCGAATGGTAAGATTATGGAGACAATACACTTGCCTTATCCTATTAATTCTCGGTACGATGATTTTGGCTGGACAGAGACAGAAGATGGTGACAGAGGATATTTTAGTAGTGATCGATTAGGAAATGATGATATTTTTCAATTTACGCACACTCCAAATTTTTCTATTATCAATGGTAGAGTGTTGACAAGAGCAGATGGATCTGCACAATCAGGTGCTATGGTTCAATTAATGGAAGAAGATGAGGACGGCAACTGGAATCCAGTGGGCCAAAAGAACACTAATCAAAATGGAGATTATTCCTTCAGGGTTAAACCTAATCACCGTTATCAAATCAAGGTGCAATATGAAGGTATAGCAGAACCTGAATTAACGACTCAGGTAAGTTTGGGCGAGAATAAGTATCTGGGAGAGATTTTATCTGGCAAAGAGAAAGAGATTATTGTTCAAAAAGAGCCTGAGCTTACCCCGGAGGAAAAAGCTCTACAAGAAGAAATAGCGAATACTCCAATTCGTGATGAAGATCGAGAAAAAGGATCTATTTATAAAGGAGAATTATCAAAATGGATCCATTCTGCAGAAAAAGTATTTATCGTACATCATTATTTTGATAAAGTGCAGGTAATCAAGAAAGATGTAAGAATTATGGATGAAATAAAGCAGTTTTTGAGTAATCATCTAGATTATACATTATACATTGTATCTGCTACAGATTGTCTAGCTTCTACTGAATATAATGATGTTTTATCTTATAGACGATCCGTTCATCTCCAAAAAATATTCAGCTCAACAATAGATGCAGTTATTAAACCTTATTGGGTTAGTGAGCGGAATTTACTGATACCCTGTGATGAACAAGAAAAACGTTTGTCGAAACAAATAGAAAATCGATATAGTTACTTGATTTTACGTAAACAACCAATTAAATAAATCATATGGAAGTAGTTAATGTGATCATTGTAAGTAATGATATCCAATTAGCGGGTAAGTTGCTTCTCAATATTAATGAAGTGGAGGGATTTAGTTGCACTAAAATTTATACAAGTGTTGAAGATGTTTTATTGACTAAAGTAAGGTCAGAGATCATAATAATCGATAGTGACTTGATCAAAAACGAATGGAAGCGAACCATACATACGGTCATTCATAAAAGACCAGCATCATCCATTATCCTGTATTCTGAAGATTTTGATACTGAACTAATCATAGAAACCATGCGCTTAGGTGTTGTTGGCTATTTAGATGAGCGACAAATTACCAGTGGCATGTCGGAAGTCCTTGTTGCTGTAAGTATGGAAGGAGGGTTTATATCTCAAAAGATCACTAAAAAAATTCTTGACTATTTTCATCAGCCAAGTAGTTTTTCAACGCTGTTGACGAATCGTGAAATGGAGGTTGCCTATTATATTAACGATGGGTTTACGTATCGTCAAATTGCGCAGCGCTGTGATATTTCAATAGATACTGTTCGGATGCATATTCGTAACATCTATCGCAAGTTAAATGTAAAATCAAAAGTTCAATTGATTAATAATATGAAGACAAATAATGATCAACATTATGCTATAGTATGATGATATTGTTTTTACGTAAGGCTATTTATAACCCAAGCAACATAACATTTATGATTCGATCTATTCCATTTATTATTTTTTTATCACTTTGGTTTATAGGGCTAAAGGCTCAGGATAATATTATTCAGAATTTACAAAAAGAGTCTGTAGTTGCCAGCAAGAAAGCTGTAGTGGAGGCTGATTCTGTTAAGCATTGGAAAAAAGGAATTCTATATAATTTAAATTTTGCACAGTCATCATTGACCAACTGGTCGGCAGGGGGTGATAAATTTTCTTTATCCATCAACTCTATACTAAACATGTTTGCTAAATATACAAATGGCAAACACAGCTGGGAGAACAGTTTTGATTTCAACTTAGGGTATGTTAACTCTACGAGTTTGGGCGCCCGAAAAAATGACGATCGTTTTGATCTGGTTTCTAAATATGGCCGTACCATTAATAGTAAGGCAAATTTTGCAGTACTGGCCAATTTGCGTTCCGGATTTTTCAAAGGATATTCGTACACGGAGCGTACTTCTACTTTGATCTCCAACTTTATGTCGCCAGGATATTTATTGATCAGTTCTGGTATAGATATGAAGCCTAATAAAAATTTTTCGATCTTTCTTTCACCTGCGACTGCTCGTTGGGTGATTGTGACCGATCCGGAATTATCAGCAAAAGGTTCATATGGGGTTAAGCCTGGTGAAAATTCAATTTTGGAATTAGGTTCTTTTGCTACTATCAATTATATGAAGGAGATCGCTCCTAATATCGTATATAAGGCTAAGTTGGATCTGTTTTCGAATTATTTACATAAGCCAGCGAATGTGGATCTATTTATGGCAAATTTGCTCAGTGTTAAATTATCTAAGATTTTGAGTATGAGTTGGAATGTAGATCTAATCTATGATGACGATGCAAAACTTTTTGGGCCTAAAAAATCTTCACCAGCCTTACAGATCAAATCGTTGATCGGTGTAGGTATTCAAATCAAACGATAAATCAAAACTATGTTTACACAAGAGAAAATTCAGTTTTATTTGGGTCAAGCCACTGA
>JBKCFW010000073.1:0-3464 GCA_046303675.1 bacterium | reverse complement strand
GGGGCATAGTGCAATCATGATTGCACTATGCCCCTTTTAATATTTACACCTATACCTTATCCTTCAATTTTTATTACAAAAGCATATTGACTTTTGATCTTATTAGGATCAAATGAAGGCAATGTGATCTCTGTATTGTTGCCTGATTTCTTATGTTTCAATACCTGTCCTGTCTCCAAAAGCGTAACACGTTGATTGGTTAAATTCAAGTCACGTATCAATACTTTACCATTCGATCTCCATCTTGGTATGATCGCATAAATATCATTTCCCTTTGCGGTGAAGAAAATTTCTTTTACGCCATAACCCGGATCAGGATTTACTGTTTGCTTAAGAATAAAATCTCCTCCCAGATAACTGAGGTTGTTTTCCTTCTTATACGTAGCTCCATCACTTTGTTTTCCGGCAGACCATTGTACGGGCTGCTTCCATCTTCTTGTTCCATAGATCGCTTCTCCGTTGATCGATAGCCATTTTCCGATCTCTAACAAACGCTCTTGCATTATTGGTGGAATTTTTCCTGTTCCATCCGGACCAATATCAAGTAAAAGGTTTCCACCATGGCTGACTATATCCAGCAACATATGAATGAGTGTTTGCGCAGAATTATAGTCATTAATATCCTCGTTCTGGTTGTAACCAAATGAGTATCCTATACCCCTGCATTCTTCCCAGGGTCTGCTCAGTGCTTCGACGCCATCATATTCTGTGGAGATGAAGTTGCCGAATGAAGTTTCTTTTTTATTGAAGTCATTTCCCCAACGATCGTTGATGGCCACTTTCTCTTTGATCGGACTATCATTGAACAACCAGCTGAGAAACTCTCTGCTTTTCCATGTGGATGCAGGATGTTCCCAGGCTCCATCGGTCCATAACAACCAAGGCTCATAACGGTTGACAATATCACGCATCTGCGGGATCATGTGCTTGTCTACATACTCAGATTTATCTGCTTTAAGATAAAGCGGGTTGTACCACTCATACAAAGAGTAGTAAAGTCCAAATTTCACTGAAGTTTTATCAACTGCTTTTTTCAGCTCACCTACCAAGTCGCGTTTTGGTCCAGATGTCATACTGTTCCAAGGAAATCCCCAGGTGCGATCCGCTTCCGCTGAAGGCCATAATGTAAAGCCGTCGTGATGCTTGGAAGTCAGTACAATATATTTAGCACCTGCTTTCTCAAATAGGTCAGCCCAATAGGTTGGGTCATAATTGGTGGTCTTGAAGGCATCCCCAAAATTATAATAGTTGTAATGCTGTCCATAATTCTCTTTGTGATGCTGCCATATCTCTTTTGCGCCTGGGGCCACATTGCCGCCGGTCTTCTTGCTATTCAGCCACATCTGGTACCATTCAGAGTAACTCCCTTTAGGCGACCATGCTGGAACGGAATATGGACCCCAATGAATGAAAATACCAAACTTGGCATCTTCAAACCATCCGGGAACAGGTCTTTTGTTCAGTGATTCGAAAGTGGGTTCATAACGCTGTTGCGATGAGGCTTCTTGAAATATGCATGCCAAAAACAGGATGCATGTGATCAGTTGTTTCATTGAAGAGGTATTTGATTATTGAGCTTCAAATTATGACAAATTGAGTAAAAGTATACTGGTTTTTGACGCCTGATAGTTATTTCAGGATTCAGAATTTGTCATTTGTTCGGTTTTTCATTCAAGATGGTTTGATTACATTTATAGATGACTATGATCAAGACAAGACAACAATTTTTATCAAACGCATAGAATATGTATAGGATATTTAAAAATCGATTAGTATGTACACTTATAATCTCAGTTACACAGTTGTTCTTCAATCAGATATCTGCACAAACTGATTCCGTCACCAATCTTCATACTGATAAATGGCATGGGTTTGAGCGAGAGCATTTTATGTTTAACAACAGATCCGCATGGGTGGTTAAACCACAGTCGGCTCTTGAAGGAAATCCCTGGGTATGGCGAGCACATTTTCCCGACTGGCATACGGATGTCGACTCTATACTTCTTTCACGCGGATTTCATATCGTCTATATCAATACCAATGACATGTTTGGCTCTCCTGTCGCCATGCAGATCTGGGATGCATTTTATGATCATATGGTCAACAAGAAAGGATTTGCTCAACGTGTTGCGCTAGAAGGAGTAAGCAGAGGAGGCTTGTATATCTACAATTGGGCCAAACGCAATCCACTCAAGGTATCATGCATGTATGCAGAGGCTCCTGTGTGCGACTTCAAAAGCTGGCCCGGTGGAAAGGGTACTGGAAAGGGTTCAGCGTCTGATTGGGATGGTGTATTGAAAAATTATGGGTTGAGTGAAAAAGAAGCCCTTGCTTACAAAGACAATCCAATTGACAACCTTGATGGATTGGCCGCTGTTAAAGTACCAGTTCTTCATGCAGTTGGACTAAATGATAAAATTGTGCCCAACGAGGAAAATACTTTTTTGTTGATTAATAATTACATCAGGCTTGGCGGTGTGGCAACAGTGTATCCAATGACCAAAGGGATTCAAAATTTAGAGGGACACCATTTTGTAATAGAAGATCCAGAAAATATCGCCGATTTTATTTTTACAAACTCCTACCCAGTAAAGAACTTGATCGACCCCTCAAAGTTTCATCAAGTGAGGACTGATCTTCGAAACAGCTATATCAAATTTACAACTGAAAAGGTTGGTCGCGTTGCATTCATGGGGGGATCTATAACAGAAGGGGATGGTTGGAGGAATAAAGTATGCGCCTATCTTGTCGAAAGATTTCCAGATACCAAATTTGAATTTATCAATGCGGGCATCAGCTCTACCGGAAGTACCCCAGGCGCATTTCGATTAGTTCAGGATATGCTCTCCAAGGGTAAGGTTGATCTTTTCTTTGAAGAAGCAGCAGTAAATGACTTTACTAATAATTTCAGTGGAGTTGCTCAAGTTAGGGGAATGGAGGGCATTGTAACCCATGCACTAAAGAGCAACCCGTTGATGGATATTGTGGTGATGCATTTTGTTGATCCAGAAAAAATTGCAGACTATAATAAGGGGATTGTTCCAGAGGTGGTGCAAAATCATGAACGTGTAGCTGAGCGCCATCAGGTTAATAGCATTAATCTTGCAAAAGAAGTTCGGGATCGTATTGCCGCTGGTGAATTTACCTGGGAGGATGATTTTCGCGACCTCCATCCCTCAGTATTTGGACATGAAGTTTATGTTCGATCAATAAAAACCTTTTTGGATAAGTCTTTCGATGTTGTTCAATCAGAAAAATCAACTAGGCCGCATCCTCTTTATAGCCTTATTGATAAGTTTAGTTATACTTCTGGGGATTATTTGCCCATTCAACAAGCGACGCTTGGGAAGGGGTGGAATTTGGTACAGGATTGGGTGCCATCAGACGGGGCCGAAACCCGGAGTCAATTTGTGCATATCCCAGCTATTGTTGCAACAGAAGCAGGATCACAATTGACATTGAAT
>JBKCFW010000072.1:0-8708 GCA_046303675.1 bacterium | reverse complement strand
TCAAAAGGCTTAATTTCCAAAAGTTGCGTCTGATAGGCAACAGTATATGGTTGAGAAATGGTTTGCTCCTCTCCTATTGGAAAAGCCCTGTCTTCATATGCATGTTTTTCGAATGCAGAATCAAGAAAAAAATGTCTGGGCACATTCATGATTGCGCCTAATACCTGGTCATCAGTGATGCCTTTCTCTCTGATGCTGTCAACTAGTTTTTTTCGCATTCCCTTGTGCAAGTAACTATCTTCCGTTGTGCGCATATTCTACCAATCAAAAATGTAAATAGGAAGTGAGGCGATTATTTCAGACCAAGTTCATCAATGATAAGATCAATTTTATCCCCTAATTCGGCATATCGCTTATCAAATGCTGAAATTGTTTCGAGCTTTCCCTGAACACTAAAATAAAATTTAATTTTTGGCTCAGTTCCTGAAGGTCGTGCACTGATCTTACTGCCATCCTGAAGAATAAATTGAAGGACATTGCTTTTGGGCAAGTTAATGTCAGTGATCTGACCATCCAACAAGTTTTTTGACTCTTGCTTTTCATAATCTAGTAATCCGATCACTGGTACTCCTGCAAGGTTGACGGGTGGTTGATTTCTAAATTTATCCATCATTGCAGCAATCTCTTGTTGTCCATCTCTCCCTTTTTTGGTGATAGACAAAAGATGCTCCCTGAACAATCCATACTGGACATACAGATCAAGTAATTTATTGAAGAGGCTCCTTCCTGCATCTTTTTCATAAGCGGCCATCTCACACAGCAGTGCAACAGCACTGATGGCATCTTTATCTCTTAGTTGATCACCTATCATGAGTCCGTATGACTCCTCACCTCCTATGATATAATTTTCAGATGATTCTTTCTCTCTTACAAGCTCTGCTATCCATTTGAATCCAGTAAGTACGTTGTAACAGTTGATATCATTTTGAGCAGCAATGATATCAATGAGATCTGTGGTTACAATTGTTTTTGCAACCATGTCATTTTCTTTGGCCAACCCTTTTTTCTTTCTGGCTTCTATCAGATAATTAAAAGCCAACACGGCCGTTTGATTACCATTTAAAAGCACCCAGTTACCATGGTTGTCTTTGACACCAACACCCACTCTGTCTGCATCAGGATCAGTCCCAAGTAAGATATCCGCATCGATCTTTCTGGCCTTTTCCAAGCCAAGTTTCATTGCTTCACTTTCCTCTGGATTTGGGTAAACTACAGTGGGAAAATTTCCGTCAGGATTGACCTGTTCATCAACCAGATTGAGGTTGGTGAACCCAAATGACTCAAGTACCTCAGGCACAAGTGTGATTCCTGTTCCGTGGATTGGAGTGTAGACAATTTTAAGATCTTTTTGCCTGGCTATCACATCAGGATAAATACTGAGGTTCTTTACCATGGCAACATAGGCTTTGTCAATTTCTGATCCAAGGCTGTGTAAGTTGTAATTTCCACCATTCCATTTTACTTCATCAATAGAAGAAATTTTATTGACCTCTTTGATCACATTTTCATCATGTGGTGGAACAAGCTGACCACCATCATTGAAATATGCCTTGTATCCATTGTACTCTTTAGGATTGTGAGATGCGGTACAAACAACACCCCCATGGCAGTTCAGATGTCTTATTGCAAAAGAAAGCTCTGGTGTGGGCCTTAAAGATTCAAAGAGGAATACCTGTATGCCATTCGCTGCCATTACATGAGCCGTTGTTTCAGCAAAAAACCTGCTGTTGTTTCTGCTGTCGTGTGCAACAGCAATTCTAATCTGTGTATCCGGGAAATAATTAAGCAGGTAATTGGCGAAGCCTTGTGTAGCCATACCAATGGTATACTGATTGATCCTGTTGGTGCCAGGCCCCATTAAGCCTCTTAATCCCCCTGTACCAAATTCAAGGTCTTTGTAAAAGGCATCCGTGAGCTCCTGCTCGTTACTGATCATAGCACGGATTGCTGATTTGGTTGCCTCATCATAATTACCATTCAGCCACTTATCAACCTTTTCCCGAATTGCCTGTTCCATTCATGAAATATTTATACAAACTTAATAAAGGATGGGGGAAATGCCACTAACTTCATTTTTTAAATTCGTCCCTTTTTGACACACAAAACCTTTCTTTTCCTCTTTTTTATTTTTTTTCATGCTTTTTGCTTCGCTCAAGAGGATGCAAATATGCAACAGTTTAAAAACAGAAAATGGATTCTCACCGGTGTAAACATTTCACTCTGGGGAGGATCGTTCTATGCGTTAAACAAAACCTGGTATCGTAATCATGATCGAAGTGATTTTCATTTATATAACGATTGGCATGAATGGCAACAGATGGATAAAGCCGGACACCTGTGGTCAAGTTATCAGATCGCTGATCAATCCAGTAAAATATGGCAATGGGCAGGAGTCGCTCCCAAAAATGCAATAATAATTGGGAGTTTAAGCAGTATGGCCTACTTGAGTATCATTGAGTTTCTGGATGGCCATTCTGAAAAGTGGGGGTTCAGCATCCCCGACATGCTTGCAAATTCATCAGGTGCATTGATGCACTTGGGCCAGGGTCTTTTATGGAAAGATCAACGCATCCGCATAAAAATGTCTTATATGCCAAATCAATATGGTTCATTGAAAGATCGCGCAGATCAATTGTTTGGGAAAAATCCAGTTGAAAAGTTATTGAAAGACTATAATGGACAAACATACTGGGCATCAGTCAACATTCGATCATTTTTGCCTGAAACCAATTTCCCAAAGTGGTTAAACCTGGCGGTGGGATATGGTGCAAAAACCATGCTTGGAGGGTATTCGAATTCCTGGAATGATCAGAATGGAAATTTGATAGTGCGCAATGACATCCCCAGATACAGACGCATTTATTTATCTGCCGATATTGACTTAAGCAAAATCAGAACGAACAATCAGACACTCAAAACTATTTTTTCCCTGATCAATGTGCTAAAATTTCCCGCTCCGGCAATTGAATTGAATACACTCGGAAAAATCAGGTTTCACCCAGTTTTTTATTGAACAAGTAAGATCAGTTATCGGTTATTTTAGGGCAAATGCTCTTTTCTTACAATGCAAAACAAGGTGTAATTTAGTACTGTAATCGTTCAATATGACATTCATTCCCCAGATCCTCTTTTTTCTTCTATTAACCTTTGCAATTTTTTTCTTTACGAAAAGAATTCTTGGAATAAGAAGAAATATTTTGATGGGGCAAGCAGAAAGCTTGAGTGATCAACCAATCCAAAGGTGGAAAAATCTCCTGTTGCTAGCACTAGGACAACAAAAAATGTTTAAAAATCCTACCGTTGCGATCTTACACTTGTTGATATACTTGGGGTTCATCATCGTAAATATTGAGATGCTTGAGATCGTTATCGATGGTCTTTTTGGATCACATCGAATCTTATTATCAGTTATTCCAGCGTTGTACCCCTTTATGATCAATACTTTTGAGGGACTTGCTTTTACCGTGATATTGGTTTGTATTGTTTTTCTTGCCAGAAGAAACATTCTTCGTGTTTCCAGGTTCAGATCAAATGATCTCTCTGGCTGGCCCTCTTCGGATGCAAACTTCATACTTATAGCAGAGATCATTTTAATGATGCTCTTTTTACTCATGAATGCTGCCGATACATTGCTTCAAGAAAAAGGTAGTATGCACTATGCTGAAATATTGACCGGCAACTTTATGATCTCTTCATACTTGCATCCTTTATTGAATTCATACAATATTGAAACTTTAACGCTCATTGAGCGTGTAAGTTGGTGGGGACATATCATTGGCGTTCTTGCATTTTTAAATTATTTACCCTGGTCAAAACATCTGCATATCATACTTGCTTTCCCAAATGCTTACTTCAAAAGATTGACATCACCAGGAAAGATTTCAAACATGCCAAGCGTTCAGCGTGAAGTTCAATTTACTTTCAATCCTGAACTTGCAAGCTCACAACATGAATCCCCTTCTCCAATAACTTTCGGGGCCAAAGACGTACATGATCTAAGTTGGAAAAATATTCTGGATGCATACAGTTGTACAGAATGCGGGAGGTGCAGTGCTGCTTGTCCGGCCAATCAAACAGGAAAACGCTTATCCCCGAGAAAGATCATGATGAGTACGCGTGACAGGGCTGAGGAAATTGGCAATGTGATTGATAAACAAGGGAAATTTGACGGAGATGGACGTTCACTTCTTTTTGATCATATCAGTGAAGAAGAACTGAGGGCATGTACCACCTGTAATGCCTGTGTAGAGGAATGTCCAGTCAGCATCAATCCGGTTGATATCATCATGCAGTTAAGAAGGTATTTGGTGATGGAAAAAAGTTCTGCACCTGGTGAATGGACAATGATGTTTGGCAATGTGGAAAATAATTTTGCCCCATGGAAATTTTCACCTGAGCAACGCACCAAATGGATCAATCAAAACGAGTGAAAGGAAAATTGATTCAGTAAAACTTTAAAATTATGAATGTTCCTATACTTGCTGAAGAGATCAATAAAGGAAATACACCTGAGGTATTATTCTGGGTAGGATGCGCCGGCAGTTTTGACCAACGTGCCCAATCCATCACCAAAGCTTTTGTTTCTATTTTGAACAAAGTTGGTATCAACTACGCAATTTTAGGTTCAGAAGAAATGTGTACCGGAGACCCTGCCAGGAGAGCCGGAAATGAATTCTTATTTCAAATGATGGCCTATAAAAACATCAATATCCTCAACGGGTACAACGTAAAAAAAATTGTTACTGCTTGTCCACATTGTTTCAATACCCTCAACAATGAATACCCTGAACTTGGAGGCAATTATGAAGTGATCCATCATTCAACATTTATACAGCAATTGATAGATGAAGGAAAAATTATTATCAAAGAAGGCGGTTCGTTCAAAGGGAAGAAGATCACCTATCATGACTCCTGTTATTTGGGTCGAAGTAATGGTATTTATGAGGCGCCCAGGCAGGTAATCGAAGCCTTGGATGCAGAGCTGGTTGAGATGAAAAGATGCAAAACAAAAGGTCTCTGTTGTGGTGCCGGGGGATCACAGATGTTCAAGGAGGAAGAAAAAGGAGTTACCAGAGTCAATTGGGAGCGAACAGGAGAAGCTTTGGAAACAAAAGCCGCCATTGTAGCCTCAGCCTGCCCCTTTTGCAACACAATGTTGACCGATGGCATAAAAGTGAAAGAAAAGGAAGCAGATATACAGGTATTGGATATTGCAGAATTAATTGCACAATCAATTTGATATGAAACTAGACTTTAGTCACCTTGTACCAGAGGAATTCAGCGATTCATCAAGAGTATGGATCTATCAAAGCAACCGGGTGTTTACCCTTAGTGAAGCGCTTACCATAGAGGATCTCCTTTCTGAATTTACTGCTAATTGGAAATCGCATGGAACTCCTGTAAAGGGTTTTGGAACCTTGTTTTTTGGCCAATTCATCATCCTGATGGCCGATGAAGCCGTAACAGGTGTAAGTGGGTGTAGTACAGACAGCTCCGTAAGATTTATCAAATCAATGGAGGAAAGCTTCAATGTTTCACTTTTTGATCGAACCACATTGGCATTCTACATCAATGAAAAACTTCAACTCCTTCCCATCTCCCAGATTCAATATGCCTTTGAACGTTCATTCATCACGGTAGAGACTTTGTTTTTTGATAATACCGTATTGACTAAAAAGGAATTGCTGACAAAATGGATAACACCGATCGGCAAATCCTGGTTGGCCAATCGTTTTTCATTAGAATTTAATGGGTGACAACTTGTCAGATAAGGTCATAATACCTAACTTTGCTGCATGCTTGACCTTGTGAATAAAAAGATGGATGAGGGCCGTCAGGGAGAAGCCTATATGTCCAGTTTTGAAGAAATTTCAGATAATCCTCGGAGGTTTTATATCGAGAGTTATGGTTGTGCAATGAACTTCAGTGATAGCGAGATCATTGCTTCCATACTCAACGGAGAAGGCTATTCACCTACGCAAGACGAACAAGATGCAGATCTAGTTTTTATAAATACTTGTTCCATCAGGGAAAAAGCTGAGCAAACAGTAAGAAAACGACTTACTGAGTTCAAAAAAATAAAAAAACAGCGACCCGGTATGTTGATCGGCGTATTGGGCTGCATGGCAGAGCGCCTGAAAAGCAAATTGCTTGAAGAAGAGAAACTTGTCGATATCGTTGTAGGTCCGGATGCCTATCGTACTTTACCCAATTTGATCCAGGAAGCAGATACCGGTACCAAAGCAGTCAATGTTTTATTGAGCAGAGAGGAAACCTATGCAGACATTTCCCCGGTAAGACTGAACACGAATGGTATTAATGCTTTTGTGAGTATAATGCGAGGCTGCAACAACATGTGCTCTTTTTGTGTTGTGCCATTCACCAGGGGAAGGGAACGCAGCAGGGATGTCGATTCAATAATTGAAGAATGCAAGGATTTGTTTGATAAGGGATTCAAAGAAGTTACGTTACTTGGACAAAATGTTGACAGTTATTATTGGGTTGACCCAAAAACGAATCATGCAATAGATTTTGCCATGCTGCTTGAACGTGTTGCATCCATTGCACCCATGTTACGTGTACGATTTAGTACATCTCATCCAAAAGATATTACAGATAAGGTTTTGCATACAATGAAGTCATACGACAACATTTGCAAATATATTCACCTGCCTTTGCAGAGCGGTTCTTCACGGATATTGCAATTGATGAACAGAACCTATACACGCGAATGGTACTTGGCAAAAGTTAAGAGAATAAAAGAGATAATGCCTGATTGTGCGATCAGTGCTGATGTAATATCAGGTTTTTGTACTGAAACCGATCAGGACCACAAAGACACCCTTGATGTAATGAAACGTTCAGAATTCGAATTCAGTTATATGTTTGCATATTCTGAACGTCCTGGAACACTCGCTGCAAAGAGGTATGAAGATGATATCCCTGATGAAGTAAAAAAATCCAGACTTGCTGAAATCATCGAACTTCAAAACAAACTCTCATACGAATCAAACAAAAAGGACATTGGGAATATCGTAGAAGTTTTAATTGAGGGAAACTCAAAGAAAAGTGATAAACAATGGATGGGACGAAATAGTCAGAATAAGGTAACCGTTTTTGATAAGGTGGAAGGAGAAAGGATTGGTCCGGGCAGCTATGTAAAAATCCTGGTGACCGACTGTACACAGGGAACCTTGTTAGGAAACATTGTTCCATCTTCCCAAACAACAAACTAACCATGGATTTACAAAGTATAAAGAACAGGTTCGGAATAATCGGGAATTCTCCTTCACTGAACTATGCACTTCAAGTGGCTACACAGGTTGCTAACACTGATCTTACTGTATTGATCGTCGGTGAAAGTGGTGTTGGTAAAGAGATATTTTCCCAGATCATCCATGCACTATCTCCCAGAAAACATAATCCGTTTATTGCAGTAAACTGCGGTGCGATTCCTGAAGGAACGATAGATTCAGAACTCTTCGGTCATGAAAAAGGTTCTTTTACCGGTGCGGTGGACTCAAGAAAAGGATATTTTGAAACTGTAAATGGCGGCACGCTTTTTATGGATGAGATCGGTGAAATGCCACTCGGAACACAGGCCAGATTGTTACGTGTCCTTGAAAATTCAGAGTTCATCAGGGTTGGTTCATCCAAGGTGCAAAAAACGGATGTCCGTGTAATTGCCGCAACCAACAAAGACCTGCTCACAGCAACACAGAACAATAAATTCAGAGAGGATCTGTATTATCGACTAAACACGGTTCCTATACGTGTCCCCTCTTTAAGAGAAAGAAAAGAGGACATCATTCTTCTGTTTAGAAAATTTGCAGTTGATTTTGCTGAACGCTATAGAACCTCTCCTATTCAACTCAACGAAGAGAGCAGAGAGATGCTGCTAAACTATCCCTGGCCCGGAAATGTTCGAGAGCTCAAAAATATTGCCGAGCAGATCTCAGTTTTAGCCGAGGATAAACAAATCACAGCAAAAGACCTTGAACGATTTTTACCAAAACACACTGTATCAAATCTTCCGATGGTCATGAGTGGAGGATCTTCAACAACAGGACAATCCGAATTCATGAATGAACGTGACATTCTGTATAAACTTTTCTTTGAACTGAAAAAGGATGTAACAGAAATGAAAAAAATGTTTTTTGAGATCATTCAAAATCCATCGAATTTAAGTGCAGTTTCCAATGCTGTTGAATCCTCTTTTATGCAAGATCTTCCTTTGGTAACAAATCCAAAAGAGTCAATTGCTCACAGCACAATGATCCCAGTTTCTCATCAACCCGTTATACTTTCAGAAAACAGAGATATCCAAGATCCTATACTTGTTGATGAATCATTGAATATCATGGATAAAGAGAAAGAGTTGATTGAAAAAGCACTCAAAAAACACAAAGGGAAAAGAAAAGACGCAGCAGCTGATCTAGGAATCAGTGAAAGAACACTATATAGAAAACTCAAAGAATATGATATCGAAGATTAGTGTCCTGAAGAAATACTTCACTATTGTGGCACTGTTGATGGTTGCCTTTATTGGATTTCAAGGAACTTGCAGATATTCGCTTAAAGATGTTTCCATACCTCCTGAAGTTAAAACAGTAAGGGTTTTCTATATAGAAAATAAAGCACGATACATAAACCCGCAACTTAGTCCAAAACTAACTGACAAGCTTCGTCAAAAAATCATTAACCAAACC
>JBKCFW010000071.1:0-17009 GCA_046303675.1 bacterium | reverse complement strand
TACAGAAGGCCTTAATCCAGCATACAGGAGAATTTCATACAGCATGGCCGTGGTAGTGCTTTTGCCTGAAGTGCCTCCAATGGCTATGGTCTTTTTTGACTTAACAAGTTGTGCGAGTAATTCGCTGCGCTTTAGAATGGGCTTGCCTAAACGTTTTGCATCTTGAACTTCGGGAACAGTATCCTCGATTGCTGTGGACACCACAACAACATCAACTTCATCACCAACGCCTGTTCCACCTTGTTCGTAGCACAGAATTCCTTCGGCCTCCAATGCACTCTTTGCTTCATTTTCCTGCGTTGAAATAAATTGACGATCAGACCCGGAAACCTGCATACCTGCGGCCTTAAGATATTGCGCAAGTGCACTCATGCCTGTTCCGGCAATGCCGATGAAGAAATAGTGCTTGGTCGGACTCATTGTTTCATGGTGATGAGTAACAAGTGATTGACACGTGTCATGGACTCGGCTTCAATACATTAGCCCAAATTCCTGAAATCAACAGGTACCAGACGACTGACACCTTGCTCCTGCATGGTCACGCCATAGATCACATCAACAGCGGCCATGGTTGTCTTGTTGTGGGTAACTACAATGAATTGGGACTCCTTACTGAACTGCCTGATCATGTTGGTGAACTTGCCAACATTGGCATCATCCAATGGCGCATCAACCTCATCCAGAATACAGAACGGTGCTGGCTTAATGAGATAGATAGCAAAAAGAAGCGCTGTTGCTGTAAGTGTTTTTTCCCCTCCACTCAGCTGTGTGATGGAAGTTGGCCTCTTACCCTTTGGCTTGGCCACGATATCAATTCCGGTTTCAGAAAGGTCGTCTGGATTCTCCAGGATCATGTCGGCCGTATCTTCCTCTGTAAAGAGTGCCTTGAATACTTTTATGAAGTTCTCCCTTACCTGATTGAAAGTGGTAAGG
Organism: bacterium; assembly: GCA_046303675.1. Taxonomy (GTDB): domain Bacteria; phylum Bacteroidota; class Bacteroidia; order Chitinophagales; family Chitinophagaceae; genus Pollutibacter. The sequence goes on along the minus strand of JBKCFW010000071.1, from coordinate 16,076 downwards.
AATTTCTGGTTGGCAGTAGCCTCAACTTCCTGGATCGTCTGCAACAATGTATCCTTCGCATTAACGAGGTCATTCTTCTGTTCTAAAATGAACTCGTAGCGTTTTTTCATCTCAGTGAACGCCTCAATTGCAGTCGGATTGACTTCCCCGATATTCTCCAACCGCTTTTTCATCTTGTCGCAATCTGCCTGAAGATCCTCCAGCGATTCATCAGTTTCCCTGGCTTCATCCAAGATCTGATCAATATCTACTTTGAACTCTACATTTAGACGCTCTTTGATCCCTGCCAGCTGTAATCGCAATTCGTTGATCTTGTCTTTGATACTGTTCAAAGATTGATCAAGCTGTTCTTTCATCTTCACCTGAGATCTAAGCTCACTTTCTCTTTCGTTCAAGGTGTTGCGAAGATTATAATACGCCTGATCGGCTTCATTCAGTTGTTTGCCATCATCTTCTTTTCTGCGGTACAGGTTGATCAATTCCTCTTCAGCCTTTTCCAACTCTGCTGTAGTTTCCTGAATAGTTGCTGATGCTTCAGTTAGTTGGACTGAACTGCTTTCGATCTGCATCTTCAATTCTTCCAGCTGATTCTTTTTAAACACAGACTCTTGTTTGGTTGCACTGAGTTTACTTTGTTGCTTTGCCAGCTGAAGATTGGCTTCGTTGAATTGTGCATTGATTGAATTGTATGCCAATTCAGCGGCTGAATAATCAGTCTCAACTGCCGATATCTGCGTAGACAACGTAAGCAGCTCAGCATTGAATTGCTCAAGTGATATTCGGTCTGCCTGAATGCTTTCTCTGCCCTGCTCCAGCTGCAGCTCAAGATCCCTGACACGCGCAACAGCAGTTTGCTCAGAAGCTGTAAGCGATTCGATCTTGTTGTGTATACCGAATGAGGTATTGGTGAGTTCTTGAATTTTTTTCTGAGTCTCTGATATGGCTCTCTCCTGCAACATGTTGTTATACTCAAGCACCTCGTTATGACGGGCCTGAATATCTTCTTTGATACCTGCCACCACTACTTCCTGTGAAGCAATTTCTTCTTCCAGCTTTTCAAGATTTTTTACCCTTCCGATCTTCTTGCCTTCAAACAATCCAACACTACCCCCGGAAAGAGCATATTCGCCTTTCACATACTTTCCATGTTTTTCAAGGATAACATTGCCATTTGCTTTTTCCAAGGCAGATTCATCTTCCGCAATAAGAACGTTGCCAAGCAGATACTTAACAAGGTTTGTGTATTGCTGATCATATTCAACTACTGAAGTTGCCAGAATAGTTCCCTCAATAGTTTCTGGAGTGAGATTTTTTGAAGCAAAAGCGTTGTCCAACTTATCAAGCATGAAGAAATTCGCCTTGCCCTTTTTATTGTTGTCGAGCAAATGAACTGCCTCCAACCCTTCTTTCAGGTTATTTACCACATAGTAGTTAAGGTAAGGCTCCAGAATATTCTCTACAGCCGCTCTGTAGTCCTCTTTCACATAAATGATATCTGAAAGAATGGGTGAAGTATGTTTCCAGCCAGTATTGTTGTGTAAGAATTTGACACTCTCAGGATAACCCTCCATTTTGTCGATCAAACTCTTTAACAAGGCATGCTCATTCTTTTTAGAATCAAGCTTCCTATTTTCATCTGCGAGGTGTGTTCGCAATTGCTCGAGCTTTGACTGAGTTTCAAGGATCTGGCCTTTGGCATCCTCATGCTGTTGCTGAATTGCAGTGAGGGCAGATTTCTCTGTCTCCAACTCAGTTGAATTCTTTTCCTTCTGAACGGCAAGTTCAGCAAGTTGAGACTGACGCTGCGATTGCTCTTCCTTGATGTGGCTTACAGACTTTTCAATGTTGGCCAATGATGTGTCTCTGATGGCGACATTCTTTTCTGCTTCAAATTGACTACGCTGAACCGCCTGATTCTTTCTTCTCAATTCATCAACCAGTCCCCTCTTTTCATCAAATGATTTTCGATTGTCATCCACACTCAATTTCAATTGATCAATGGTTGCCTGAAGGGCCGCCAATTTGCCTTCTTCTTCAAGTATCTGTAATTCTGAAAACTGAATGCTTTCTTCCAGTCCGGCAGACTGTCCGCCGGCTTTGGACAGAAATTCGTTCAGACCCTTTTCTTTTTCTCTGAGATATTGCAGTCGCTGTTGTGCAAGATTTTTTTCATTTTCCTTGCTGCGAATGTTATTAACGAGTTCATTGAACACCGCCTGGAGTTGTTGCAAGTTTTTCTCTTCCTCTACAAACTGTAATTTTTGCTGCTCAAGATCGGCCTCAGCAGTAGTGATCTTTGTATCCAACTCCATCTTGCGATCAAACTCCTGCTGTTGCTGTTCGGTCAATTCTTTATACTGAATATTGAAACCCTCAAGTGCCGCTTTGGCCAACTCAATTGACTTCAACTTGTATTCTTTCTTTATCTCATAGTACTTCTCAGCTTTTTTTGCCTGGCTCTCCAACATCTTCAGTTGGTTATGGATCTCAAACAAAAGATCCTCTATACGGGCAAGGTCTTGTGCTGTGGCATCAAGCTTGAGCTTGGCTTCTTTCTTTCTTGTTTTATAGATGCTGATCCCGGCAGCCTGCTCCAGCATCTTCCTTCTGCTGTTATCTTTGTCCTTGATGATGTCATCCACCATACCCAGCTCCATAATAGCATAACTGTCGGTACTGACACCTGTATCAAGAAAAAGATTGTGAATGTCTTTTAATCTGCACTGTACATCATTCAGACGATATTCACTTTCTCCACTTTTGTAAAACTTACGTGTTACTGTTACGGTATTGAATTCTGTAGGGAGAAGATTTTTTGTGTTATCAAATGTCAGACTCACTTCAGCGAGTCCACTTGGTCCCCTTGTTTTTGAACCGTTAAAAACCAAACTCTCAAGATTCTCACTTCTGAGGTTGCTGATCTTATGCTCTCCGATCACCCAACGAATGGAGTCTACAATATTACTTTTACCACATCCGTTCGGACCGATGATACCAGTAATTCCTTCGTCAAAATTCACGACCGTTTTGTCCGCAAAACTCTTGAACCCCTTGATTTCTAAACTCTTTAGTCTCACTATCTAAAAATTTAAGTCAGGCGACAAATATAAGGGATGCAAAACTGGGGTTGTCCAGAAGTTATGCACACATATAGATGTATGGTAATCAGTACTTTAATAGAGATTATCGACCCCGTAACGGACCCCTGCAACCTCTCTCACCCGGTCTAGTGTTTGCATCAGGGACAGCGTGTCATCCAGGGAATGAACAGGACTTTCAGACAATCCTTTTTGAAGGCAATCATTTACATGTCTGATCTCATATTGATATCCCCAGCCAGGTTCTCTCTCTTGTGATATGAGGGATCGGCTTTCGATAGTTCCTGGGTAGTATTGTATGGTCGCAGAGGGTTCATAAAAACGATTGGTCAGGCGAATCCTGCCCTTCGTACCGAAAATATCCGCATCAGTTTCCAGATTAGATTCAAAAGTGGAGAAGAGAGTGGCTATAGCACCTGACTTATATTGAAATATCATTGAGCATTGCTGATCAATTCCGGTTGATGCAGGCTCCATTGTTGCCAATATTTTTTCTGGAACGCCTAGCAATGACTGTGCAAGAAAAATCGGATAAATGCCGATATCCAATAACGTTCCGCCACCGAGTGCAGGATCATACAACCGAGGAGACACAGGCTCTGGTGGCTTGAAACCAAAATTAGCCAAGATACCTTTGGGTTGCCCGATCATTCCATCTGCCAGCATTTCTCTCACCTTCAAATAGTGTGGTAGAAATCTTGTCCACAGCGCCTCCATGAGAAAAATATTTTTAGACCTTGCCATTGCAACCATCTCCATCGCCTGGTGATGATTGATGGCAAAAGCTTTTTCACACAAGACTGCCTTGCCAGCATTCAGACAAAGCATGGTGTGTTCGTGGTGATGACTATGCGGACTCGCCACATAAATCACATCCACATCCTTGCAAGCAACAAGTTCCTCATAAGAACCGAAAACATGCTTTGCAGGAAAATCCTCTGCAAATGCTCTGGCGTTCTCTATATTTCTCGAAGCTACAGCCACCAATATTCCATCATCCACCAATTGAAGGTCTGCTGCAAACTTCCTTGCGATCCTGCCACAGGCGAGTATACCCCATTTAATTTTTGTCATGACTTATGGTTATGCAGAAATTATTTTTTTGCAGCACGCTTCTTCAGCTCTTCAATCGTAACAGTCATCATTCTTCCGATCGGCTTACCATTGCGGTAACTGATCAACTTGATGGGAGCAGCATCAACAGGCACTTCTATCGATTTGCCTTCATAAGCAGGGTAATGATGATCGGGAAAAGAATTGTCGAAACTATAATGTATGGCAAGCCCAGCGATCTCGCTGTCAAAATCAACCAGCAAACCGCCTTTATCATTTTTCTTCACTTTGACCAACGGATCATACATGCTCGGTGCATACTTTTTATCTGCAACGTCAAAACGTTGAAAATGATTTTCAACACGACCAACAAAGTTATTCCAGTTGCGAGCTGACTTGGGCGACCACACCGCTTCCGCAGTTGCGAATGCCCTTGGCCAAACCATATATCTTAAGTGGCGCATATTGTACACTTGTTCAGTCCACAGATTGGCTTGTCCGCCTTTAATATATTTCGCATCAACCCCGTCAGGCACTGGTTCAAACTCATATGCTTTTTTCAGTCGCAACATCGCATACACCGGAGGCTCGATCGCTCCATCAGTCTGCATATAATCTAAATAAGCATGTGTAGTAGGAGACATCACTACTTCGTGACCAAGGTGTGCAGCCTCGATTCCACCCTTGACTCCGCGCCAACTCATGACAGCTGCAGATTTGGGCAAGCTTCCTCCTTCCAGTATTTCATCCCACCCCATCATTTTCTTTCCTTTTGCATTGATGATGGAAGAAACGCGGCGAACAAAATAACTCTGCACTTCATGCATATCTTTCAACTTCTCACGCTTCATCAATTCTTTGATCTGCGGGTTGGTTTCCCAAAAATTCTTCGCACACTCATCTCCTCCCATATGAATGTATTCAAATGGGAACAGTGCGGCAACTTCGGTAAATACTTTGTCAAGAAAAGAATACACTTTCTCATTAGCCGGACAAAGCGTATTGTCGATCAATGCTGTAAATGTTCCGTCATCATGCCAATCCATGAATGGTTCCCCGGAATTCACCTTGTACTTGCCTGGTGTGCATGACAGCTCTGGATAAGAGGCAACTGCAGCAAGGGAATGCCCTGGCACATCGATCTCCGGCATCACATCAATGTACTGCTCTTTGGCATAGCGAACAATTTCTTTAATATCATCCTGGGTATAGAATCCTCCAAAATCTCTGGGCTCATTATCCGCAGGAGCAGTGAAGTAATTATAACGCCCTGTCTTTTTCACATTCCATGCACCTACCTCCGTCAATTTTGGTAAACTTTTTATTTCAATCCTCCAACCCTGATCATCAGTCAGATGAAAATGCAGAAGATTGTATTTATAGCGCGCCATGTCATCGATAAATTCCTTTACCTGCGCAACGGTGAAGAAGTGTCTTGATACATCAAACATCAATCCTCTCCAACCAAATCGCGGCTGATCACGAATGTCTACAACAGGAATACTCCAGGTTATGTTGGGAATAACCGATTTGCTTTCAATTTCTTTGGGAAGGAGTTGCAACAAGGTTTGCATCCCATAAAATAAACCTGCACCTTGAGATGCATGCACATGAACGACATCTTTTGTAACCGATACCGCATAACCCTCTTTCCCGAAATTGGCATTGGGCAAAATGGAAAAATGAATGGTATTCTTTGAAGAAACTGCAATAGGCATCAATTCAAATCCTGCAGCTTTCTTTAACACTTCATTAAACAGGCCGGCAACCTTTGCCACTTCCTTGTCGGATGTATCATAAAAAATGGAAGTGGAGGAGTTGACAACAAAACTGCCTTCGCCTGCCTTCACTTCTGCCGGCTGGGGAATGATCGAAATATTAGCGTTTTGTGCAAAAGTGAATAGCCCAAATAGAATGGCGAGTACAGAGAAGTGGATTTTTTTCATCACGTGAATTTGAGCTGGTAAGTTAGCAAAAACCCATCGATTTTCAGAGAACAAACAGCGAAGGAACTTGTTATTTATGGCATCTAACGAAACTTACAAGCTATATTGCAGCATTTCAAAAAAGAATTTATTAACAAGCTATCAAATGACACACATTAAAAAGCTCATCGCATACTCAGGACTTATGCTGATAACCGGTATTTCATTGGCTCAACCAAAGATCGTGGAGAAAGCGATCGTTAAAGCGAAGACCGAGATCACTTTTCCTGATAACTTCGGCACCACCACCATCACCAATGACAACGGAGGCGGGAGTTTCACGATGCCAAGGGAGATGGAGACAACTTCAACGATGTACTACACCCCATACTTCATGAAGATTGAAAGTCTGACTGATTTTGGAAACAACATCGTGATCACAGACAGAAAGAATAAAAAAACAACCACCCTCATAGAAGCTATGGGACGGAAAACAGGATTCTTTACTACAGATGACGAAGCAGAAGCTCAAAAAGTACGCATGGATTCCATTCGCAACTTAAGAAGAGATTCACTCGCAGCATTGGGCATCACGTTCAGCGACAATAAGCCTGAGCTGATCTATGTTGACGAGACCAAAAAAATATCTGGCGTTGATTGTAAAAAAGTGATCATAAAATCACGCGGACAAAACGGCTCTGTGAGTGAGAATACGATCTGGTATAACCCGGAATTTAAAATAGCAAAGACATCCACAGCTGCTTCTTCTAATGGTGGTGGATTTGGAGGTGGAAGAGGAATGATGTCCATGAGTGGCAACATTGCCGGACTCGATCAGATCGAGGGTTTCCCCATGGAATATGAAATGATTCGTGGCAATGGATTTAGAATTCACATGACTGTGCTGAATGTAAAGCTAGACGCAGAAATAGAAGACAAGGTCTTTGAGATACCTAAAGGATTCGACATCAAACCTATGGGCAGTATGCAAGGACGAGGAGGCATGAGGATCATGGTTAATACTAATAATGAGTAAAAATATTATTACACAATGATCATAAGGGCTGAGGTATTCGGCCCTTTTTTTGTAAATATCTCATCACATAGATCAATCCTTTATTATAAGAGTACATACCATCCGGCTGGTTGTTGATGCGAAGAAATTCGGAGTAAAAGCTTGTAACAAAACGATCGACCGGACCATAATACCGCCGGACAAATTCTTCGTACACCTCTATGTCTTTTTGGGCAATCGGCGATAACTCATTCAATAATTTCTTGGCAATCGTACTATCAGTTTTTTTCAACGTCTTTGCGGCATAGAGGAAAAGCTCAAGGTTTGCTGAATATAAAATGCTGCTGTCGGCCGAATGCATCGCCGCCAGATAGCCAATGAAGTTCGCTTCACTCTCTTTGGCGTTTCCTATTTGATGAGCCATCTCATGCAAACTGATGAAAGGCAATAAAAAAGAAGGCATCTTGTCATTGATCTGCGCCTCACCAGTAAATGGATTGTAATACCCTCCATATCCCATGTAATTTCCAAGTTCACCAAAGAGAGAGGCTTTATGTGAATTGTTACGCAATTGGAGAGAAGGAAAACTCTTGTATAAACTATCATAAGCCATCAATAACGATGCTTGATGGGAAAAGTGATGATCCAGTTTTCTGCCCGGAGCATACCGATTCACCTCGGTCAAACTATATCGCGCAACTTCCACCAACTCTGTCTCATTTACTTTATCGGTTGATAATCCAAATCGATCAGGAATCGACTGCCTGTAGTAATTGAATCCCCAGAGTGCATGAAACAACAACCAAATGATCAGAAGAGCATGAATACTCTTCATGCCGGCATTCACAAAAACCCTGAGTTTATTGTTTTCACGGCGAATGGATCTGGCAAAAAAAATCAATTGCCATAACGAGCATAAAATAACCAGTACGTAAAGCAGATCACCCAGACTAAAGGGCAGATGACCGAAAATCAATCGCATTGATGATGAAATATATGGATAGACACCCGTTGAGTAATATATCTCTACCCGTTCAGGGCTCAACATGAACCAATTGGCTGTAATCAATAACAGCAGAAAAAAGATAAAGAATCGATATTTTTTCAGCCTGTCCATCATACAAAACTAAGCGTATACCACCTTAACAAGATATCGGTGGGAATAGTTTATGTATCCAACGAATAACAATTACATAAACAAATGATTTACAGATAATTGCGACAAAAAACACATTTCGTACCCAGTGTATTGGCCGCCCAGCAGTGGTAGGCGCCTGAGGAAAGCTTTTCTACTGAGTTCATTTTGTACTTTTACCAACAATCAGTACCTTTGCCGTCCCTAAAATGGTAAGGTATGCCAGATCTTCGGGAATATGAGATCGCCTTTGTGGGGTTAAAACCCGGAACAACGGTATACGAATACGAGATCGGGGATGAGTTCTTTGAGGCTGAAAAGCCAGCCGACTTCAACAAATGCAATGCCCTTGTAAAGTTGTCACTCAACAAACACCAAGGCTTCATGCAATTGAAATTTGAAGTAGGAGGAAATACAGAAATGCAGTGCAACCGATGCGGAAATCCTTTGGGCGTTACCCTTTGGGATGACTTTGAAATCGTTGTAAAGCTGGTGGACAACCCCGATGAAATGAACGATAGCAATGAGGACCCTGATGTGTTTTTCATTTCTAGAACGGAAAGCCATATTAATGTAAAAAACTGGCTCACCGAATTTGTTCAACTTAGCATGCCTGCCTACCCTGCCTGTGCAGAGGAAGAGATTGGCGGACCTAAATGCAACAAAGAGGTGTTGGCCATGCTCAACAAACTAAAAGAAACAGAAGAAAAAAATATAAACCCGATCTGGAAAGGATTGGACAAATTCAAAGACAACTAAAATAAAATAAGATGCCAAATCCAAAACGCCGTCACTCTCAGCAAAGAAGCGCAAAGAGAAGGACACATTACAAGGCTGAGACTGTTACATTAAGCAAGGATTCTACCACAGGTGAAATACATGTACGCCATCGCGCACACGTAAGTGAAGGCAAGTTGATGTATAAAGGTCAAGTGGTTGCAGAGAACTCTCCTATCAAGTAAGCCTGATCAATCTCACATATAGATTCCAATCCCGACCACACAAAAATGGTATGGATTGGAATTTTTTATTCTACTAAATCTGTTGAACTTTATACTATGAACATAGGACTTGACATGATGGGGGGTGATTATGCCCCACTGGAAGCGATCAAAGGAATAAAACTTTATCGTGAATCAGGTGCTAGCGCCAACCTTACCCTTTTTGGCAACAGTGAACAAATCAATGAACTGCTCAAAACGCAAGGGATTGATCTTGCCGGAATTCAGGTTGTTCATACCACTCAGGTTGTTGATATGGATGAGCATCCAACAAAAGCGCTGAAGGAAAAACAAGACTCCTCCATTGCTGTTGGATTCGGATACCTGGCGAAGGGCATGACCGATGCTTTCATCAGCGCCGGTAATACAGGAGCTATGATGGTAGGGTCTTTATTCAGCATCAAAGCAATTGAAGGGATACAACGCCCAACTATTGGGGCCTACATGCCCCGTGAAAACGGCCAGCTAGGATGGTTGCTCGATGCAGGGATCAATTCTGATTGCAAGCCTGAAAACCTGGCACAGTTCGCACTGCTTGGATCCATCTTTGCAGAACAAGTACTGAATATCCCAAATCCAAAAGTTGGATTGATCAATATCGGTGAAGAGGAAGGAAAAGGAAACATACTTGCACAAGCAGCATATCCATTGTTAAAAGAGTTGAACTCGATCAACTTCATTGGAAACATTGAAGGAAGGGACGTGTTCCTTGATAAAGCTGATGTAATGGTGTGTGAAGGATTTACAGGCAACATCATTTTGAAACTTGCAGAAAGTATACACGGACTCGTTCAACGTAGAAATATAAAAGACGCGTTCTTTGACATGTTTGAGTTTGAACAATATGGTGGCGTTCCTGTATTGGGCGTAAATAAACCAGTCATCATTGGTCATGGTATCTCACATGCAAAAGCTTTCAAGAACATGATCGGTATCGCCCAGACGATGATCGAAAAGGACCTGATCGGTAAGATCAAAGCCAGTCTGTAACTAATCCCCTTTTATCCAGCCCGATAACTTATCGTAATCGGTCAGATCAATAGGCCATGGCAAAAAGAACCCGTTGCTTACTAGGTTTACCCGAATAGATACAAACACCTTGCTCAGATGCACTATCTAACGGTATACAACGAATCGTGGCTTTGGTTTCCTCTTTGATCTTCTCCTCGGTCTCCGGAGTTCCATCCCAATGTGCTGAAATAAATCCAGCTTTGTCCGTTAACACAGACTTGAACTCTTCCCATGAATTCACCTCGGTAATGTGTGCATCCCTGTAAGCCAATGCCCGCTTGTAAAGGTTATCCTGAATATCATCCAGTAAGCTTACGATATAATCACTTACGCCTTCTGCAGAGACCGACTTCTTTTCTTTGGTATCTCTTCGCGCAATCTCCACAACGCCGTTTTCAATATCCTTCTGCCCAATGGCGATGCGCACAGGAACACCCTTCAATTCATACTCAGCAAATTTCCAGCCAGGGCGCTGATTTTCTGAATCGTCATATTTTACAGACACTCCTTTTGACTTCAAAGAAGCTATGATTGCATTTACTTTTTCATCCACGATGGCCTTTTGTTCAGGACCCTTGAAGATGGGAACGATCACGACCTGGAGCGGTGCAATTTTAGGTGGGAGGACAAGACCTTCATCATCACTGTGTGCCATCACCAACGCTCCGATCAGTCTGGTTGATACACCCCATGATGTTGCCCAGACAAATTCCTGTTTGTTTTCTTTGGTTAGAAATTTCACATCAAAAGCCTTGGCAAAATTCTGACCAAGAAAATGGGATGTACCTGCCTGCAAAGCTTTTCCATCCTGCATCAAGGCCTCGATACAATAGGTCTCCAATGCCCCGGCAAATCTTTCAGTCGGGGTTTTAACACCTTTTATTACAGGTAGTGCCATATAATTTTCCACGAAATCTGCGTACACATGCAACATCTTTTCAGCCTCAGCAACAGCCTCTTCTGAACTAGCATGAGCAGTATGCCCTTCTTGCCAGAGAAATTCAGCGGTGCGTAAAAACAGACGCGTCCTCATCTCCCACCTCACCACGTTGGCCCATTGATTGATTAATAATGGCAGATCACGATAGGATTGTATCCAATCTTTGTATGCATTCCAGATTATCGCTTCACTGGTTGGACGAACGATCAGTTCCTCTTCAAGTTTTGCTTCAGGATCAACGATCAGCTTACCCTTTTGCGCAGGATCATTCTTTAGACGATAGTGGGTTACCACGGCACATTCCTTGGCAAACCCTTCTGCATGCCCCTCTTCTTTTTCCAAAAATGACTTTGGAACAAATAAGGGGAAATATGCATTGACATGTCCGGTTTCCTTGAACTTTTTATCAAGCACATCTCTCATATTTTCCCACAAGGTGTAACCGTAGGGCTTTATAACCATACACCCTCTTACCGCAGAGTAGTCGGCAAGTCCACCTTTCAATACCAGATCATTATACCATTGAGAATAATCCGATGCTCTTGTTGTGAGCTCATTTCCCATATACTAAAGCTTTAACATTTTATTGCACAATTAACCGCAACTTTAAGACGTGAATATCGTCTATTAAATAAGGTCGCAGTTGCGCAAATGTAGTAACTTCGGATTAATCTTTTAAACCTAAGCATATGAACAGGATCATCCTTGCTGTTACGCTGGCTTCCATCATGATGGGATGCAGCACCGCCTATAGGACTGGACAAACACCTGACGATGTTTATTTTTCACCGGTCAGAGAGGAAAGTGGTTATGTAAACGCCGAAAGAAATGATGGATACAGGGCTTCTGAAGTTCCGCTTGAAGACCGCTATCTCAGAATGAAAACACAAAGAAGATCAAGATGGAATACGTTTGACGACGATTTCGCATATTGGAACAATCCTTACTGGAACAACAGAGGTTATTTCGACTTCTATACACCACAAGGAATGATTGGATTCAATAATATTTACCACCACAATCCATTCATGACGGGATATGGATTCTATGGAAATCCATTTTCGCCCGTTTTCTACGGACAACCAGTCATCATCGTCAATAATGTTAGACCCTCAGCACCCAGAGCAAATGCGCCCAGAACTTATAACCTAAATAATTATAGACCCAGTATTACGAATGTGGACCCCAAGTTTGGAACAGGTACGTTGCGATCCACAAACCAATACTACAATCCATCAGGTACTCCCCGTGGCGGATATAATCCCAGGTCAAGTGGAAACAGTTCTGGCGGTAACCCAGTGCGAACTTTCTCCAACAGTTCAAATAGTTCGAGCTCAGGTTCAAGCAACAGCTCCAGCTCAGGCAGCAGTTCTTCCGGAACTAAGAGCAGCAGCGCCCCAGTAAGAAGTTTCCCAAGAGGAAGCAATTAATAAATGACGAGCCAGATGTTCTTCGAATGTAAGAACAGCTTTTCAGTCGCCGTATGACCTACCTAAATTGTTATTCATGAAGCGCCTTATCATCGTAATCACAAGCATACTTTCCACTCAGCTTTCATCTGCGCAAGAACCGATCGATGCACTGAGGTATTCAATGATGGGACATGGAGGTACAGCAAGAGCGAGAGCAATTGGAGGAGCATTAACATCCCTTGGCGGAGATTTTTCATCAGTTGCAGTCAATCCCGCAGGCTTGGCTCTTTTCAAAACATCCGAACTGGTATTCACCCCATCGTTTTCTTTCAACAATACAAAAACCAATTACCTGACCAATGAGGTAAAAGATAAAAAAACGAATCCTGACTTCAGCAACATTGGATTGATCATCCCAAGGCCTGGATCATGGAACGGAAAATGGAAAAACTTTACCTGGGCGGTTGGAATGAACAAAACGATCAATTTTGGAAATAGCGTTAGCCTCAAGGGCAACAACAACCAAAGCTCTTACTCAGAAAAATATCTCGAAGAACTGATCAACAACAACGTAACAGACCCTAATGCTGCTGCAAGTGATTACCCTTTCGGGTCAAGTCTTGCATTCAACACTTTCTTGATCGATACCATTTCCGGCCCCAACAGTACGATTGAAGGATACAAAAGTCAGGCTACTGTATCAAGCGGACTGACACAAGAACAAACCATCACCAGCAAGGGAAGCATCAACGATATGTATGTCGCCACAAGTGCTAACTACATGGATAAGATCTATTTTGGCGGGAGTGTCAATTTCAGCAGATTGCGTTATGAAAAAACATCAGTCTACAAAGAGTCTGATGCATCAAATAACCCAAACAATAATTTCAATTATTTTGAAACTGAGGATTATCTGCTGACAGATGGTGTTGGCATTGGCGTAAAACTTGGCGTTATCGTAAAACCAATCGATCGCATCCGTATTGGTATTGCATATCATTCACCTGTGCTGTTCAATATGGAAGACTTTTACAGCACGAAAGTTACAACAGATCTTGAAGGCTATCAAGGAAATGGCATCCTTACACAATCATCGAAAGACTTTAATGAGGGACAGCTTGGAAATTTTGAATACAATTTCAGAAATCCGATGCGTTTGCTCTTTGGCTTATCGTATGTTTTGCGCGAAGTACAAGATGTGACCCGCCAAAAGGGATTTATCAGCGCTGATGTAGAGTATCTGAATTATGGCAAAGCAACATTTAAAGCAGGCGGCAACACCCAAGACCACAGCAGCTACCTTAATGAGGTTAACAATGCCATTTCCAATCAATTCAAATCAGCGATCAACCTCCGCATCGGCGGCGAATTGAAATTCAATACCATCATGGCCCGCTTGGGCTTCAATTACATGGGAAATGCATATGCCGAAAAACCGCTTGTTGCAAGGCAGATGAACATCAGTGGTGGACTAGGCTACAGACACATGGGCTTTTTTGTTGACCTCACGTATGTTCATCAACTGGCCAAAAATGCAACTTTCCCTTACAGACTCGACAATGGCTTCTTTGCACCTGGTTACATAAGAGGGAGCAACGGAAATATAATACTATCAATAGGTTTCAAGTTTTAATACCCTATTGGCCTCCAAGCCTGATACAACTTTTCTGCCCAAGGAAAATTTGCTAACTTGCTTATATGGCAATCCTTAAATTTCGCGTTTTCTTAGAGGAGGATGACTCTGTTTACCGTGACATCGTCATCAAACACAATCAGTCATTCTTTGAACTGCATCAGGTAATTCTGTCTGCTTATGAATTCGACAGCATTCACCAGGCCACATTCTATAGGAGTAATGACAACTGGCAACGCGGAAGAGCAATCAGCTTGGAGAAATATGATGATGTTGAATATAAGGTTGACCCACTGGATATGTTTGAGACCACTATAGGGTCTGAAATACGCGACACTGAACAGAAATTCATTTACGTATACGACTTCAAGAAAAATTGGACATTCCAAATACAAATGATCGGCGTGTCTAAAGAAGAAAACCCCAAAACCACCTATCCTTCCATTTCAAGAAAAGAAGGAATTGGTCCTAGCCAATATGGTATAAAAAGTTTACTGGGCGACAGGTTTGCAGACGTAGAAGAAAAATATGATCTCACTTCATTGGGCGAGGGATTTTCTGACGAAGGCGAAGATGAAATCGGTGGCGAAGACAATGAAGGAGAAGCTGAAAACAATGAGGAAGACACCTCTTTTTAACGATGCAATTGAATTCCTTTTACAAGTAATTGCTGCACAGACCCAAAAGACATTCACAGCATGTCAACAAAGAGATGCATCATAGTTGTTGGTCCAACCGCCGCAGGAAAAACTGCTGAAGCAATTCGTATTGCAAAAGAATACAATACAGCAATCATCTCCGCTGACTCAAGACAATGTTATAAAGAACTGAATATCGGAGTAGCCAGGCCTTCACCTGAAGAACTTGCAACAGTCAAACATTATTTTATTGCCAATCACTCCGTGACTGAAAAAATTACAGCAGCAACATTTGAACAGGAAGCACTTGAATACCTTGAGCAAATATTTTCACAACATGATGTTGCTGTGGTATGTGGCGGCACCGGACTCTACATCAAAGCGTTGGCAGAAGGATTAGACAACATTCCTGAAATACCCGATGAAATCAGGGATGAAGTGATAGGCGTATACGAAAATGAAGGCATAGATGTATTAAGGAAAAAGTTGTTATCGCTTGATCCCGACTTTTCAGAAAAAGGAGACATTAGTAATCCCAACAGAATGATGAGGGCACTTGAGGTGTTTTTACATACAAGAACGCCGATACATCAATTCCAAACAGGAACAAAAATCAAACGATCATTTGAGATAACCTATCATATTGTAAATCCTACAAGAGAAATACTTTATACAAGGATCAATGAGCGAGTTGATCAAATGATTACGTTGGGACTTGAGGATGAAGCGCGTTCGCTCATTCAATATAAGAACCTTGCTGCACTGCAAACGGTCGGTTATAAGGAGATGTTCGATTTCATAGAAGGCGGGCTTACAAAATCAGAGGCTATAGAAAAAATCAAACAACACACAAGAAATTATGCCAAGCGGCAGATTACGTGGTTCAATAAGTTTGCTATCTGATCATTAGCAGTTGCTATAATTTCTGATTACCTTACTTTTTTCAAGCCTAGTTCTTCTCCTTTTTTGATCATGAGTTCGAAAGCTGCATCAAATGTATTTTCTATATCACCATCAAGAATTGCCTCTCGAATGGCGGTTTTGATGATACCCACCTCCCGGCAAGGTTGTAGATCAAAAGTTTGCATGATCAGTTCGCCCGTAACAGGTGGTTGCCAGTTGCGAATTTTATCTTTCTCTTCGACCTCTTTCAGTCTCTGCCTGACCATTTCAAAATTGGCCCTGTAACGTCTTACCTTGGCTTCGTTTTTAGAA
>JBKCFW010000070.1:0-10302 GCA_046303675.1 bacterium | reverse complement strand
TTGGCTTAACAGTAAAAGAAGCTCAAGAATTAGCTGACGTATTAAAAGCTGATTATGGTATCGAACCAGCAGCAGCAGCAGTAGTAGTAGCATCAGGCGACGGTGGTGGTGCAGCCGCCGCAGAAGAGAAAACATCTTTCGATGTTATCCTCGTTAATGGTGGTGCAAGCAAATTGGGCGTTGTAAAAGTAGTTAAAGAAATGACCGGTTTAGGGCTGAAAGAAGCTAAAGACCTTGTAGACGGTGCTCCAAAGCCTGTTAAAGAGGGTATCTCTAAGGCTGAGGCTGATGACCTGGCTGCTAAGCTTAAAGAAGCTGGTGCAGAGGTTGAGGTTAAATAATTCCCCCTCAGGTACAATATCTTGTAAAAAGCCCCAATTTTGGGGCTTTTTCTTTTTGTATATTTTATACCATTGCCGACTCTGGTGTGATACGCTTGGTGAAGAGCCAAAAAAAGTATTTTTTGTGTAAAAAAGGCCAGCATATCGAGCAGCTATTTTGTCTTGGTTGCTACCCAATAAATTTGTCAGTTTCAAGCATTTATCCTACCTTCGCCTTCCTTTAAATTAGGCCTAATACAATTTGATTTTCCGAATCAACATAATTAGCTGAAAATCAGCTTTTTATTTCCTTATTGAGGGACGGAGATTTCTATTGTGTTAACACAAACACACTTTAAAAAGCACATCATATTATGTCTTCAGCAAAAGTGGCTTCAAACAGGATGCATTTTGGTAAGGTAAAGCACCTGGCGGAAACGCCTGACCTTCTTGAAATTCAAATCCAATCATTCAAGGACTTTTTTCAGCTCGAAACCACGCCAGACAAGCGTAACAACGAAGGACTCTTCAAAGTATTCAAGGAGAATTTTCCTATCAATGACACAAGGAATATTTTCATGTTGGAGTTCCTTGACTATTTCATTGACCCACCACGTTATACGATCGAAGAGTGTATGGAGCGTGGACTCACTTACGCTGTTCCTCTTAAGGCGAAACTGCGCTTAAGTTGTAACGATGAGGAGCACGTAGATTTCCAAACTATTGTTCAAGACGTTTTCTTGGGTAATATCCCATACATGACCCCACGTGGTACTTTTGTGATCAATGGTGCTGACAGGGTAGTGGTATCACAGCTTCACCGTTCGCCTGGTGTATTCTTCGGACAATCACTTCATCCAAACGGAACCAAGATCTATTCTGCAAGGGTTATTCCTTTCAAAGGTGCTTGGATGGAGTTTGCTACAGACATCAACAATGTGATGTATGCGTACATTGATCGTAAGAAAAAATTCCCGGTAACAACATTGCTTCGTTCAATCGGATTTGAAACCGATAAAGATATTCTTGAACTTTTCGGCATGGCCGATGAGGTTAAGGCGGAGAAAAAAGTGTTGGGCGGTATGCTTGGCAAGCGTCTTGCTGCAAGGGTTCTTAAAACATGGGTAGAAGATTTCGTGGATGAAGATTCTGGTGAGGTTGTTTCCCTTGAGAGAAACGAAGTGATCCTTGAGCGTGATACAGTGCTGAGTGAAAAGGATATCGAGGCAATACTTGAAACCGGTGTAAAGAGTGTATTTATCCAGAAAGATGAAGTGAGTGGTGACTATGCGATCATTTACAATACACTGAACAAGGATACTTCAAACTCTGAACTTGAGGCTGTTCAGCACATCTACAAGCAACTTCGTGGTGCAGATGCTCCAGACAATGAAACAGCACGTGGTATCATCGATAAATTGTTCTTTAGTGACAAGCGATATGATCTTGGTGAAGTAGGAAGGTATAAGATCAACAAGAAACTCAATCTTAACTACGCACTTAATCAGAAGACACTTACCAAAGAAGATATTATCGAGATCATAAAATATCTCGTTCGTCTTACCAATGGTAAAGCAGAGATCGATGACATTGATCACCTGAGCAACAGACGTGTACGTACCGTTGGTGAGCAACTCTATGCTCAGTTTGGAGTTGGTCTCGCGAGAATGGCAAGAACCATTCGTGAGAGAATGAACGTGCGTGATAATGAGGTGTTCACACCCGTAGATCTGATCAATGCAAGAACATTATCTTCTGTGATCAACTCGTTCTTCGGTACTTCACAGTTATCACAGTTCCTCGATCAAACAAACCCGTTGAGTGAGATCACGCACAAGCGTAGGATCTCCGCACTCGGCCCTGGTGGTTTGAGCAGGGAGCGTGCAGGTTTCGAGGTGCGTGACGTTCACTACTCTCATTATGGTCGTCTTTGTACGATTGAGACTCCGGAAGGACCGAACATTGGACTGATCTCAACGCTTTGCGTTCACGCCAAGATCAACGAGATGGGATTCATTGAGACCCCTTACCGTAAAGTCAACAACGGAAAAGTTGAAGTAAAAAAATTAACATACCTCAGTGCAGAGGAAGAAGATACAGCGAAGATCGCACAGGCAAACGTACCTCTTACAGACAAGGGAGAGTTTGCAGAGGAAGAAATAAAAGCCAGGCAGACAGGCGATTTCCCGATCCTTGCGCCAAACGAAGTGGAGTTCATGGACGTTGCACCCAACCAGATCGTTGGATTGAGTGCTTCCTTGATCCCATTCCTTGAGCATGACGATGCCAACCGTGCATTGATGGGATCGAACATGCAACGTCAGGCTGTTCCTCTGATCAAGCCTGATGCCCCTATCGTTGGAACAGGACTTGAAGCAAAAGCTGCTCGTGACGCACGTATCCAGCTTCACTCAGAAGGTGAGGGTGTGGTTGAATTTGTTGATGCAAATGAAATCCATGTTCGTTACGAGCGTGACGAAGCACAAAAGCTTGTGAGCTTCGAAGACGATCTGAAAGTATACAGACTTACTAAGTTCATCAAGACCAACCAGGAAACTTCAATTACACTTCGTCCTGCTGTATCAAAAGGACAGCGTGTGAAGAATGGAGATTTCCTCACTGAGGGTTATGCTGTGAAGAATGGTGAGCTCGCTCTCGGACGTAACCTGAAAGTAGCGTTCATGCCATGGAAGGGATACAACTTTGAGGATGCGATAGTGATCAATGAAAAAGTTGTTCGTGAAGATTTATTCACTTCTATTCATATTTCAGAATTTGAATTGGAAGTACGTGATACAAAACTTGGGGAAGAAGAACTCACTCCTGATATTCCAAACGTATCTGAAGAAGCAACCAAAGACCTCGATCAATATGGTATCATCCGTGTTGGTGCACAAGTTAACGAGGGTGATATCTTAATTGGTAAGATCACCCCTAAAGGAGAAAGTGATCCGACGCCAGAAGAGAAATTGTTGCGCGCGATCTTTGGTGACAAAGCAGGTGATGCAAAGGATGCTTCTCTTAAAGCACCAAGTGGTACAGAAGGTGTTGTGATCGGCAAAAAACTTTTCCAGCGTGCAAAGAAAGATAAGAATTCAAAAGCGAAGGAAAAAGCTGCAATAGAAAAACTTGAAGCTGTTCATACACAGGCTGAAAAAGATATCCTTGAACTGCTCGTGGGCAAACTTCAGATCCTACTTAAGGACAAGGTTTCTTCAGGTGTATCCAACAACTTCGGAGAGGTTATCATCCCTAAAGGGTCTAAGTTCACTGCCAAGGCACTTATAGGAATCGATTATCAGAATATCAATCCTTTGGGTTGGACAACCGATCAGAAAGTTGATGATGCTATTAATACCCTGCTTCATAACTACAATATCAAGTACAATGAAGAGTTGGGAAGATATAAGCGTGAGAAATTCAACATCTCAATCGGTGATGAACTTCCTGCTGGTGTATTGAAATTGGCCAAAGTATACCTCGCTGTTAAACGTAAGTTGAAAGTGGGAGATAAGATGGCTGGACGCCACGGTAACAAAGGTATCGTTGCCAAGATCGTAAGGGCTGAAGATATGCCTTTCCTTGAAGATGGTACGCCTGTAGACATCGTCCTAAACCCACTCGGTGTACCTTCCCGTATGAACCTTGGTCAGATCTATGAAACAATTCTCGGATGGGCAGGTGAAAAACTTGGAATGAGATTTTCAACACCGATCTTTGATGGTGCAACAGTCGACGAGATAAAAGGCCTAATTGAAAAAGCGAACCTCCCTGCTTTTGGACATACTTATCTCTACGATGGTGAAACCGGTGATCGTTTCCATCAGAAGGCAACTGTAGGTATCATATACATGCTTAAGCTCCATCACATGGTGGATGATAAGATGCATGCGCGTTCTATCGGACCATACAGCTTGATCACCCAGCAACCGCTCGGTGGTAAAGCTCAGTTCGGAGGTCAGCGTTTCGGTGAGATGGAAGTATGGGCTCTCGAGGCATATGGTGCTTCTAATATTCTTCAGGAATTGCTCACGCTTAAGTCTGATGATATCATCGGAAGGGCAAAAACCTACGAAGCCATCGTTAAGGGTGACAACGTACCTCGCTCCGGTATTCCTGAATCATTCAATGTACTTGTACATGAACTGAGAGGACTCGGACTAGATCTGAAATTCGAAAATTAATAGTTTAAGATTTCACTTATTGAAAAGAGCCGTCTGAAAAGATGGCTCTTTTGTTTTTATCTTAGGTGCAAAGTAATTGCAATCAATACGAGGATTGATTTAGTAATAATTGTACCTAGACTTTTATGACATGATTGAGCTATAGTAATCTTATAATAAATAAGCCATCCAGTGGATGGCTTATTTATTATAAGATTAGATTATATTCTATTGAAACAATGTGATGATCCAATAGGCAAGTCCTGCGAGTAGCGCACTGACCGGAATGGTTAAAATCCAGGCAACGAGCAGGGAAGAGGTGACACCCCATCTGACAGCACTTAATCGCTTTGTGGCACCCACTCCGATGATGGATCCGGTGATCGTATGTGTAGTGGACACCGGAATACCCATTTGTCCTGTAAAAAATAAAGTGAACGCACCAGCTGTTTCAGCTGCTACTCCTTCGAGCGGTGTAACTTTGGTGATCTTGGTACCCATTGTTTTGACAATTTTCCAACCTCCACTCATGGTGCCGATTCCTATGGCTAGGTAACATGAGATTGGAACCCAATTGGGGAGTTGGCCAAAGTCCTGAATACTTCCACTTGCTATCAATGCAGCACCGATGATACCCATTACTTTTTGTGCATCATTGCCTCCGTGTCCAATACTGAATGCGGCAGAGCTGAATAACTGCAATTTTTTGAACATGTTCGCCACAGAATAGGCTGTTGGTGTTTTAACCTTCTCCACGTAAACATAAACGAGCATGTAGAGTAAGGAAGTAAAAATAATCCCCCAAACTATTGTACTGTTATCTGACTTTTCGATATCTTTTTTGAAAGATTTTTTGATATCGAATTTCTTCATCTTTCCTTCAACCTTTTGGATATTTTTTGTGTCGATGGGATAGATTGCATTCATGGATATGATCGCACTGTCCAGGCTGATTTCCTTTTTAAGGAATTTCTTGACCGGTTCTTTATACTTCTCAGTCTCTACTTTTACTAAATCATATTCCTTTTTCTTTTCTGCATTATCTGCCGAAAGAGCCTCAAGGATGAGAAAGTTATTTGCATTGCGTACCTCGTCCTTTAGCTTACTAACTTCAATATCTTGAAGAAGTTGATTGTTGTATGCAAATGAAGCAATAGAATCTGCACCCAAGTTATCATATTCAGTGATCAGGGGAAGAATTGCTGAATAGGTCTCCTTTGCCTTTTTTAGTTTCTTTTCAGCTGTTTCTAGATTTTCTATGGCTTTGCTGTCATTCTTTTTTGCATTCAATTCGGTAACAGCCTTATCATAATCTTTTTCGTATTTATCAAGCTTGATAAACTTTTTAAGACCAGTCTCCATTTTGTCTTGTTCAAAATGATCAAACAGAAGAACAGTTAGCCCTGTAGCCGCTATAATTATGCCTAATCTCAGCCACATATTTCGTGTTACAGTAACAATCGTGATGAAGATGGATATTGCCATACCGATCAGTGGGGCAAAGAATATGAACAGTACTGTTTTTATTATGGTATCATTCTCTACAACCTTACTCCAGGAAAAATCACTTCCGATATCAAATAAGGCATGTGCCACTGCCGCACCTGCGAAGCCTCCTATCAGTGTATGAGAAGATGATGAGGGGATACCATACCACCAGGTTAAGAGATTCCAGAATATTGCAGCAATAAGTCCTGCGAGGATCACGTTTAGGGTAATGAATTCCTTGTTAACTGTCTTGCTGATGGTATTGGCCACTGCATGGTCCTGAAATATCCAATAGGCCACAAAGTTGAAAAATGCAGCCCATAATACAGCCTGAAAGGGAGTCAGAACTTTTGTTGAAACTACAGTGGCAATTGAATTAGCTGCATCATGAAAACCATTGATGTAGTCAAAAACGAGGGCCAAAATGATGATAACGATCAAAAGAGTCATAGTAGGTTGTTTGTCTGATATTGACTTATACGATTATGCATACTTGATGACAATGGATTCAATCACATTGGCAGCATCTTCACATTTGTCTGTTGCTATTTCCAGGACTTGATATATTTCTCTCTTCTTGATCACTTCCTTGAAATCATTTTCTTTGTTAAAGAGCATTTCAATACTCATGTCAAACACATCATCAGCTTGATTTTCCAAACTGTTGATCTTCACGAGCGATTCGGTCATCTCTCTTAAATTCTTCATATCTCTTAAGCCGTATACAGCTTTTTTAATCTCAACACTACCCTGAAGTATGAGTTCTGTCAGCTTGTGGATACCTGTATCGTTTGGATTGATCTTATAAAAATTGATCTTTTTTGCTGAGGAATAAATATAATCTGCAATATCGTCCAATGCAGTTGCTAGCTGATGGATATCTTCTCTGTCAAATGGTGTAATAAAGTTTCTTCCCAACTCAGTGAATATGTTATGGGTCATGTCATCGTTCTTATGTTCCATGTTCTCTAGTTGTCCAAGGATGCTTGCTCGCTTATCCTCATCTGCTTCATACACCATCTCCTGAAGGGTGAGGCCCATCTTATGCACAGTATCTGCAACACTTTCAAAGAGGCTGTAAAAAATACTGTCTTTTGGTAAGAAGATCTTAAAAAATGAATTAGCTGCCATGATTATTTTTTTATTGGTTAAAAGTTTATTTGTGCTTGTAATCTGAGGAGTCGACCTTTCTGATCATTTGTTTTGAGCTTGCTATCCAGAAACTTTCGATGAGATATCACGTAAGAAGCGGTGAATTCAAAATTTTTATTCAATTGCCATTCAACCCCTGATTCGATCTCACGCACATGGTAACTTCTTGCATCCAACTCATGTTTCTTGCCTCCGTCATACATCTGGAATCTGGTAAAAGGGAAAAAGGTTTCATCTTTTCTTTTTCCTGTAATCTTATAACTTATGGTTGCATATCCTCCTGAGAGGCTACGGACTTCGATGGAGTCAAGGATGGGATTGTATCTGGGACCTTGTCCAGTTGTATATTCCGCCTGAATACCAAAAGGTTTTGGATACAATATGAAAGTACCTGCAATTCTTCTATCGTTAAACTCGAAAGAAGAAACCGCTTTAACATTATTGCTTCTTAAATCACTTGGAAGCACATATTTTCCAGCGTATGCCTGAATTCCCGGCTCAATATATTGATTTCCTAATTTAATAGGTACGCTCAATCGTGTTACTACGTGCAAACTATTATTCAATTCTGCCCTGTTGGCGGTTTGTCCATTATATACTCCGAAACCAAAAACACCATAGTCTCCTGAACCTTTAAGATTTTCTCGCACGAAATCTGCAAACAGTTTTCTAGTTGATTTTGGTGCCCAATAGAAAAATGCACCTAAGTCTCGCTCATTAGAAACCGCAGAATTTAAGGCATCAGCTCGGTCAAGAGGTAATCTGTTTTGACTTGATTGCATGTTCTCAAAACCATATGGGACCTTGCTTTGGCCAATTCTTACCCTGAATTCATTGTTTTTGTCGAAGCCTATGTCAAAGTAGGCATCTCTTAGCTGTACTAGGTTTTGAGTGGTACCCGATGAGCTTCCAAAGTCAGGTTGTATATAGAAAAAGACCCTATCTGTTAGGTTGCCGCTGAAAATTAGGCGCCCGCGTCTGATAAATACCCCCCCCTTTTCTCCCCATGATCTGTCACACTGCTCACATTTGAGTTTGGGGTTTGTTTCCAGCAGCCGGTTGTATCTTACCTGCATGTAACCTCGGAGTGAAATTGTTTCATACCAGTGCTTTGTTTCTTTTTTTGCAGGTGCGGTCTGTCCTGAAATGTCATTGTAAATAAACAATAACAAAATGGCTAGGAAGCCAATGATGTTGGTTCTTTTATTCAAGTTGGGTTCTTTTAATTGCACGACAAAGATGTCGATAATGGTATTTATGGTTCATGTTTGCCATATTACCAAATTGTTAATAATTCTTAACAATTGGCCCCGCCAAGAATGGCAGGGCGTTGCAATTAAAAGATAATCTTGCCTTTCGGCAATATTTACCCTGGCTTTTAGCCGGTTTAAAGGTGAATGATGTATGTAATCAGAGTGTTATGCCCTTGTTAAGCCTAGATGAAGTTTAGGCTTAACTTAATTCTTTTTTAAGAACAATAGTTGTTTTCTGTTGATAAACACTGTAAAGTCAAATAGTAAGTACAGGACTAAAAAATGGAAAAATGCCAAGACCTCAAAAACAAAAATATACCATGGCCATTCACCCATGATCAGCGGGTTATCTACAATAGGAGGCTTTGACAAATACATATAATTTGACCCGCTTGCCCAATTGAAGATCCCGGCAACCACTGCGGCTGATTGTACCAATAAAAACGAACTAAGCCAGGATCCTTTTTCAGGCTTAAATCCATCATGAACAATGGCGTAAAAACAGGTTAAAATTAATCCTCCATGGCTGATGAAGTAAGCATAAAAAAAGAAACCATTCATCCCCAGGTCAAACTCTGGAGTGAGCAAAGAATAGAAACCTCCAGTAAGTCCCCAATAGTATAAAACTTGTGCTAATGCATGATTGTATTTAAAAAGCAGTACAATCGAAATAATAGCACTAATGCCACAGAGATGAAGTGGCAAGTTGTCTTGGACACTCCAATTGCCTAGGTATATCCCATAACAATTTTCTATCACCAGATTGGATAATAATAAAAGAGACAATGACTTTCGATAGTACTTATGTCTTGCCCATAGGGTATATTTAGGGAGCAACAAAAGAAGGATGATTGATAAGCAAACAATAGCAATGGATGTCCACCATAGGGGTGTAAAACTATCCATGACTTCATGTTTGTTCATTGCAGGGTTTTGGTTTATAGCTAGATTCAAATTACTGAAAAATGAACAATTTGGAGGAATCTTCGTTTGCTATTAAACAAACCTTTTGCTATGGAAAGAAAAGAATTTATTAATAAAATTACAGGAGGTCTTACCCTAACATGTGTCGCCTGTATGATGCAAGCATGTTCAAAAGATGATGATGCTACTAATAGTAATTCAAACGGTGGTGGTAATACGGCTGTTTTGCTAACGGTAAACTTGTCAAACGAATTGACATCGGTAGGTGATTTTGTTTCCCGAAGCGGTATTATCGTTGTTAGAATTGCAGCGGGTAATGAAGTGTCCAGTTTCAATGCATTTTCAAATGTTTGTCCGCATGCTGGTGCTACTGTTACTTACATTCAAAACACAAACAGCTTCAATTGCTCGGCACACGACTCGAATTTCTCTATTTCCGGATCTGTTACTGGTGGACCAGCAACAACTGGTCTTGTGAAGAAAATGATTGTTGTTTCAGGAACTACACTTACAGTTAAGTAGTGAAATCATTACAGGGTTTTCATAATCCCTCTGATTTCCTGTTTTAGAACATCGCTTACTCCCACAACAGGAAGTCTGAAGTTGTATTTTACGATGCCCATCTCTGTTAAGTAAGTTTTTACACCACTCGGACTCCCTTCTGAGAATATGGATTGAATGGCAGGGATCAGTTTTTCGTGTATGTGTCTTGCAGCTTCAAATTTGCCATCGAGACAAAGTTTTACCATCTGCGAAAAATGTGTAGGGTAGGCATTTGCAATTACAGAGATAACGCCAATTGCGCCACATGCGATCAATGGCAGGGTCAGGGCATCATCACCGCTTATCACTTCAAAACCCTGTGGTTTTTACTTGATGATATTCATGATCTTCTCCATATTTACGGAGGCTTACTTCGTTGCGATGATGTTATTTCATTCTTTTTCAATAAGAAGTGTTGTTTGTGTGTTTATGTTTCATACTGTTATTACAAGTACGTTA
>JBKCFW010000069.1:0-4643 GCA_046303675.1 bacterium | reverse complement strand
AAGGGTAATCTCAGTGAGGTGATCACGCAGTTTGTTGGTGGACTAAGAGCCGGTATGGGATATTGCGGGGCAAGTAATATTCATGCTTTACAGCAGGCTCAGTTCATCAAGATCACTCCTGCGGGAATAAGGGAAAGCCATGCACATGATGTGGCGATCACCAAGGAGGCTCCCAATTATAGCCGATAAATCATTTGCATTTTTTTAATGAATAAATTCTTTTTTGCGCTGGCATTCATGTTGCTCTCTGTTGCAGGAGTGTCTCAGCAAGATAGCAGTCGGCTCAGGATCAGTCTACTTACCTGCACACCGGGATCAGAATTGTATTCAGTTTTTGGACATAATGCGTTGCGCATTGTGGACTCCGCAGCGAGTACTGATGTTGTATATAATTTTGGAACATTCAATTTTGATGACCCCAACTTCTATAGCAAATTTGTGTTGGGCAAGCTGATGTATTTTCTCAGTCAGGAATACTATCCAGATTTTGTTTTTTCATATAAATATTATGGTCGCGGTATTACTGAGCAAGTGCTTGACTTAAATGGAATCGAGAAAAAGCAGATCCAATTAGAACTCTTTAACAACATCAGCGAAGAGAACAGATACTATAAGTATGATTTTCTGTACGACAACTGTTCCACAAGATTGAGGGATATTATTTTTCAACAGCGCGATAACGTGTCTGTTGAGTTTCCAGTACTAAATAGCAAGAGATTAACGTTCAGGGATCATCTGCATGGTTATCTTGACAGGGCAGAGATGCAATGGACCAAGCTTGGTATTGACCTGTTGTTGGGCATCGGTGCCGATAAGGTAATGTCCGATGCTGAGTCGATGTTTCTTCCTGACCATCTCGCTACCGGTGTTGGTTTAGCTACAAGGTCAGGTAAACAACTCGTGAAGGAAGATCATGCTTCTTTGCAGGATGAACAGCCCTTACCAACAGCGCTTGCATGGTGGCTCACACCATTGTTCTTTTTCTCACTTTTTGCATTGATGGTTGTTTCTCCGGTATTTCTCAAAGGCAAGGATCTTCGTAAGTATCAGCTTGTGATGGACAGGATCATGTTTATTTCAACCGGACTCCTCGGCTGTTTGCTAATGTTCATGTGGTTTGGTACCGATCACCAGAGTTTCAGCAATAATGTAAGTATCGCCTGGGCAATGCCGTTTAATTTAGTTGTTGGCTTCATCTTGCCTTCTTCTCGTAGTTGGGTAAAATACTATCTCAAGTTCTATGGCCTTTTTGTGTTATTGATCTTGGTGTTGGCGATGTTTTCAATTTGTTATATCAATGTTGTATTATTTCCAATGATCTTGGCCATTTCCCTCAGGTCCTGGTTGATCGGGAGGTCTAACACTATATGATTTCAATATGGCAAACCAATAATTGGTGAAGTGGGCAAATGAAAAAACAAAGGGGTAACTTTATGATGTTGTTTTATTTTTCAAGATCAATAAATTCAGGAATTGAGGAAGGCTAGCCTTTTGTTAAGCATTATCTTTTTGCTGCTCTCTGATACCTCTTTTGCAGAGCATATCGCTGGCGGCTCCATCAGCTATACCTATCTGGGTACAGCGGCAGGTGGTAATGCCGGAAGATACAGGATTACTTTAAAATTGTACCGTGATTGCGATTCCAGAGGTGCAAAGCTTGATTCTATAGTTGCGATCACCATTTATCCCAATGGAAGTGGTTTGTTTTATGCAAACCGACAAGTAAGATTGAGCAATGTAGAAACTGTATCACTTAATTCACCTGACCCGTGTATTGGCAATCCACCAAAAATCTGTTACACTATAGGGTACTATACTTTTGATATTACGTTACCTTTTATTCAGAAAGGCTATGTAGTGGCTTACCAACGTTGTTGCAGAATAGGTGGCATCTTTAATATCATTGACTCGGATGTAGTGGGTGTTACATATGTTGCCTACATACCTGGTACTGAAAAGGGAGCCAACGCACCGATCAATTCAACTCCAGAATTCAAGACCAGTGATACTGTTGTTGTTTGTGCAGATAATTATTTCCAATATGATTTTGCAGCAGTGGATGCCGACAAAGATGAGTTAGAGTATGTATTTGATGAAGCTTTTTCCGGTTTGACATTTGATAATCCTGCTGATACAATAGCCCAGGCGCCAGAGTATGAGCCTGTTCGGTATAATTTTGGTTTTTCCGGAAAGATGCCTTTAGGTACTGGGGTCTCCATTAATCCTGCGACCGGCATGATCAGTGGCGTTGCTCCTGTTAAAGGTATTTATGTACTTACAGTAGCTGTGCTTGAAAAACGAAATGGGGTAGTGATCAATAAACACCGAAAAGACTTGCATCTCAAGGTGGCTGATTGTTTGATAGCGAGAGCCGTTATTGAGCCTGAGTATATCAATTGTGATGGACTGGAAATTAAATTTCAAAGTATAGCAACGAGTTCATTGGTCAAGACCTATGAATGGGATTTTGGTGTATCAGGAACAACCAGCGATTTCTCAATCGCTTCAAATCCCAGATATACCTACAGTACTGCTGGTGAATATACCGTAAGGCTTATCACCAATAAGGGAGAAAAATGTACAGATACCGTTATTCAAAAGCTAAAGTCTATCCCGGTTTTGTTCGTGGGTTCAAGGTTGATGAGACTTGTAAAGACGTGCCTTATACATTCACTGACACATCCAAGGCAGCTTATGGTGTCGTAGATCGATGGAGATGGGATTTTGGAGATCCGTCAGTTACAAATGATACTTCAATAGCTCAAACGGCATCGTACACGTACATACGTAGCCAACCTTATAAAGTATCATTGATCGTATCAACGAGTGTTGGCTGTATAGATACCGTCGTTACTCAACTTAATGTTATTGATAAGCCTTTGTTAAGTGTTGCCAATGATACGCTGATCTGTACAATAGATACACTTGAGTTAAAGGCTGTAGGTTCAGGAAAATATAGCTGGACCCCCAACTACATGATCAATGATCAACAGGCTTCTAAACCGCTGGTTAGTCCTGATGTACCTACAACCTATTATGTAAGCCTCACCCAAGCGCCAGGATGCACCAACACTGATTCTGTTTTTGTAGATGTTAAATCCTTCGTTAGCTTAAAGGCAGGATATGATACTACAATATGCCTTGGCGATAGTATCTATCTGGATCCTTTAACAGATGGACTTACATTCACATGGTCGCCTACACTCACTGTCAGTGATCATACAATAAAAAATCCTTGGGTGAAGCCAACAGAAAATACCCGCTATTCTCTTTTTTCCACCATCGGTAAATGTCAGGCTACTGACGGTTTTGTTGTGAGCGTAGCTCCTTACCCTGATGCACAAGCCGTCAATGATACAAGCATTTGTATTGGGGGCGAAGCACGTCTTGATGCGTTTGGCGGGGTACAATATTTCTGGTATCCCGGAAATACCCTTGATGATCAAACACTGAAGAGTCCTGTTGCAAGGCCTTATCAGACGACAATGTATCGGGTTGCTGTTTATGGTGATGGTGCATGTCCAAGACCTGCGTTTGATACAGTTGTTGTAAAAGTAATTCCTCCAGTACCTGCATTCGCAGGGAATGATACGGTTGCTGTGATCGGTCAGCCTCTGCAAATGTTCGCTTCAGGTGGATATCACTACAGTTGGGAGCCACCTGCATTTCTTGACAACTCTGCTATTCAGGACCCTGTTGCCAGACTAAATGATGACATGAAGTATGTTGTGAAAGTTTCAACCATTGAAGGATGTTTTGCTTATGATACCGTTAAGGTAAAGATCTACAAAACACCTCCAGAAATATTTGTTCCTACAGCATTTACACCGAATGGTGATGGGCTGAACGATTTGTTAAAGCCAATACCTGTTGGTATTTCGTCTTTGGAATATTTCAAGGTGTATAACCGTTATGGCGAATTGATCTTTAGTACTACAGAAATAGGCAAAGGATGGAATGGCATTTATAAAGGCAGAGATCAAGGTAATGAGTCATTTGTATGGCAGGCACAAGGAATAGATTACCTCGGCAATACGGTGGTGAGAAAAGGACAAACTACCTTGATTCGATAAACATACATCGTGATGACATAGTTGCATGCTAATGTTATCATGTTTTGCTCCTACAAATTTCATTTTGGATAAGCTGAGGTGATCAGTTTATTTTACATTCTTTTTGACAAACTTGACCAATTCCTTGCTTTTGAAAAATCCCTCCCACATGTTGTGTCCTTGTCCTTTTGGAATGATCAACTGCATCTTGCCTCCAAGTGCATCGTAACGTTTTTTTACTTCACCTGAATTTTTTTCCAAAGGAACCAACATGTCTATGTCGCCATGAATGGCAAACAGTGCAACATTGGATTTTGCAAGTGGCTCGAGTCGGTCTATCGGATTATGTTCCGAAAGTTTCTGCGTCAACTCCTCAGTTGTCATGTTATAAGCTCCGGATGCATTGTCGATGCCTGGATAGCTTGCAATGTTGCATACAGGATATATGCCCGCGAAGGCAGAAACTTTATCAGCATGCTCTGCAGCCCAGCTCAAAGTCATCAGACCACCACGGCTGCGGCCGAGCAATACGGCTTTACTTTTAAATCCGAGGTTTTCTGTTAGCAGGGAATAAAATGAAGAAAATATTTT
>JBKCFW010000068.1:0-5406 GCA_046303675.1 bacterium | reverse complement strand
CTTCTTATCTCAAAATGATAAGCATCAACGGAGCGAATAATGTACTTTCAAAAAAAACCAATATTTGGGAGGACTATATTCTGCCTCTTGATGAGGGAAGCTTTGATATAAAAGAATTGGTAAGATATGTTTCAGTAGATCTAGCCCTTACTATTCCGATTGGTATTCAGTGTTTTGGACTAAAGGGCGATGCACAGCTTGTAAAAAGAACTATTGCTAAAGTGAATGATATGAAGTCCTATTAACTGGACTTCATATCCTCACCTTATAATCATTCCTAGAAGTTAAAAACGTATGTTTTGCCTGCTGTTGTGGCGAAATCATATTCATAAGTCTTTTTCAAGTTCAATCCTTTCAGATCAGCTTTTTTAGAAATGATTGGTTTTCTGACATCAACCAATGTATAATAAGGATTATTGTTGTTTCCTTTAGCTGCAGTGAGTTTTACTACTGATTTATCATTAGACAATGGCTCGTAAGAACGCAATCTGCAGTTCCCACCAAGGGATGATTTGATAACGAGTTTTGAAAGCGTTCCATTTTTCCAGCTCAAGTCAATAGTGAATCCACCGCGTGCTCTTAATCCTTTTATCTCTCCATCTTTCCATTGATCAGGTATGGCTGGGAGAAGATGGATGGCTCCGTCGTGAGACTGCAATAGCATCTCTGCAATACCGGAAGTACATCCAAAATTTCCATCAATTTGGAAAGGTGGGTGTGCATCAAACAAGTTGGGGTAGGTTCCTCCACCTTCTTTACCAGGTTCAACCAAACTTAATTGATCCTGAATTAACTTATATGCATGATTGCCATCAAGTAAACGTGCCCAGCAGTTAACTTTCCATCCCATTGACCAACCTGTTGATACATCACCACGGTAAAATAAGGTCTTGATGGAGGATTCAAACAGCTCAGGATTTCTGTAAGGAGATATTTGATTGCCTGGGTATAGTCCCCATAAATGTGAAATATGTCTGTGCGTATCTTTCGGATCATCCCAGTCACCCATCCACTCTTGTAGCTGCGTGTGTTGTCCGATTTGCATTGGTGCCAG
Organism: bacterium; assembly: GCA_046303675.1. Taxonomy (GTDB): domain Bacteria; phylum Bacteroidota; class Bacteroidia; order Chitinophagales; family Chitinophagaceae; genus Pollutibacter. The sequence goes on along the minus strand of JBKCFW010000068.1, from coordinate 4,352 downwards.
ATCAGGGATTCTTTCCTCAAGTCTTTTGATTAGATCTTTGTCAACTCCCAACAGCTTAGCTGCACTGATGGTGCTGGTGAATAATGACAACATCAATTGATTGTCCATTGTGGTGCCCGCTGATGTACTATACAAACCATGATGAGCATTCTCAGGCGATGCTGAAGGAGATACTACCCACCATCCTGTAGCAGGATCTTTGTATAACACATCCAGGAAAAACTCACATGATCCCTTCAAGGCGGGATATACAGATGCGAGATATTTTTTATTTCCACTGTATAAATACTTTTCCCATAAGTGTTGTGAAAGCCATGCTCCACCAGTTGGCCAAACACCCCATGGGCCATCAATCGCACCGGTCATTCTCCAGATATCCGTATTGTGGTGAAGCACCCATCCTTTAGCACCATAAAGTGTCTTTGCTGTTGATTGTCCACTCACAGATAGATCCCTTGTCATTTGGATCAATGGCTCATGCATTTCCGTCAAGTTGGTCACTTCTGCAGGCCAGTAATTCATTTCGGCATTGATATTGGTAGTGTATTTACTGCCCCAGGGTGGATCAACATGAGGATTCCACATACCTTGAAGGTTAGCAGCCTGTCCACCTGGCTGTGATGAGGAAATTAACAGGTAGCGTCCAAACTGAAAATATAAACTCACCAGTTGAGGATCATTACCGGTTGAAAAATATTTGATTCGTTGATCAATCGGAAGGTTTACACTCTCCGAACTACCAAGGTTGAGCGATACACGATTAAAATATTGCTGATAAAGCTTGGAGTGATCTGTTATCGCCAAGGGGTATGATTTTTTATCGGCTTTAGCAAGCTTTCTGCCTGCAATTGAAACTGGATCACTGGTCAGGTTATTGTAGTTCTTAAAGTTCGTTGCCATCGAAATCAAAATCGTCACTGCATTCGCATTTTTTACGACAAGTTCGTTACCAATCCTGCTGATCTCGCCCCCTTCATTTTTGATTTTCACGTATGTCTGAACCTTCACTTTACCAGGTATACCTTCATGGTCTCTCGATGTAGCCAGCAGCGAAAGCGTGTTGTTTGATTGCACTGATAAGTCACCTTTATTTTTGGTTGACAGGCTTGCTTTAAAACTGATCGATCCGGCTTTATCTGCCGTCAGCCTTACAAAAATTACACTGTCTTTAAATGAAGAGAATACTTCTCGCTTGTAGTTAATCCCATTGGATGTGTATGTTGTACGAACAACCGCATCTTTGATGTCAAGTTCACGATGAAGCGACGAAAATTTATCATGTCCATCAAAGTTTAATAAAAGATCCCCGACAGGTTGGTAAGGCATACCATGTGCTTTCAAGGCAACAAAATTCTTTTGTGCCATATCTTGTGCCTCCTGATATTTCCCTTCTGCGATCAATCGCTGCACTTTTTGTAGCGTATCCTTACCTGCGGTTGGATTTGCGTTGTTGTATGGACTTCCTGCCCAAAACTCGAGGTGATTAAGTTGAAGCTGCTCCAGAGCCGGATTGCCATACACCATAGCTCCAATATGTCCATTACCTACAGGAAGCGCTTCCTCCCAGATGGTAGAAGGACTGTTGAACCAAACTTTCATAGGATTGCGGCTCTTGTCTTGAGCCCATGTTGTTGACAAGGAAAATAACGTAGTAAGGAAGACCAATACTGATCGGATGAATGATGTCATACTAATTGTTTTAAAGGTGCTTTAAAGATACTTTAAAGTATTCTACAGAATCCTAAATGTCGATATAGAAATTGTGACTTATTTACTTCGACTCCAACAAAGTTTTCTTAGTAAATAGCAAAAACAGCTTTCTAAAGCTTGCAAAAATTACTGTTTTACATACTCCGTAGGAGTATAGCCTGTTTCGGCTTTAAATGCATTATAAAAATTTGATCTCGTCGAAAACCCCGCCTGTTGGGCAATACCTTCAATGGTATATTCATTGTTCTTTCCTGATTTCAATAATTCTTTTGCGTATTCAATCCGAAGTTTCATTCTGTATGTCGTGAATTTTATGTTCATGACATTGGAGAGACAATAAGAGATGTGATTAAGTGGAACATTCAGGGCTTCAGCGAGTTGTTCAATTGAAAATTCAGGGTTTGTATAGGGTTTCTCTTTAGATACATACTCATCAATTCGTTTAGCCAATTCCAGGAAAGGTTCATTATCTGGTTTTGGGGTGATCTTTTCTGGCGTTTGATCTGAATCACCTTCTAATTTTTTTCTTTCATTAGGTATATCAATGTTTACATCATCGGGAGATTTGTACCTTGGCATGCCATAAAGTACTTGAGGAAAGAAGAGAAGTCCGATGGCCATCAGACTGAATAGAACACCGGTTGCGAAATATACATTATTTGCATTCACAATCGCGTCTGAAGCAGAGTTACGGATAAATCTAATGGTTAGGTATGAGTAGTTTGCAGTTATGATCAGCACGTTTAAAATTAGCAGAACCAACCATCGATAAGTAATTCTAAACTGTTTTGAGGGTATATTACGTTTGTTGTTGTCAACAGTTCCATTTTTCCAGATCAACAGAACGCATAGCACGGAATATGCTATTAGCATGAATGGGCGCATAAAAAAAGCAGTCTGAACCGAAAAAATGAAATTTGCATCAACCTGTTTCATGAAGTTCAGATTTTCAATGATTGAATTGGCAATCTGTACTTTTTGTTGAAATGGAGTCAGCAGATATGGAATTATTCCTATAAAATGGACCGTGGCAGGTATGAAATGAATCAGATCTTTTCCGGCGATTTCACTCTTGTCTGTTAACGTACCGCGAATATAGAAGTATAAAAAAGGGCCTGCCAATAGGTTGATCGGGGTGAAATGGTTGTAAAAAATGGCCAGCAAAAATGCATTTTTACCATCAACAATAAAATAGTGTGCTAAACCATATAGGGAGATAGAGATGAGAAATGCTGCAAGGTAATTGGCGGTTTTATTTCGATGCCAATTGTATACAGTCAGTAATAGTGATATAAAACAAGTGCTTAGTGAAATGTATAAGAGCATAGATTGGAATTTAGGCCAACATAATTGGTCATAAATCTTGATAACATGAGTTTCAAATATACGACAGTTGCTTCTTTGTTTTATAATTTCTATTATTCGTTGCTTTGACGGGAGGCGAGTATATTAAAGCTCAAATATGGACGAAAGAATCCCATTATCATAAATAATGAAACATTAGACTGGATGAACAGAAGGGTAGAGGTAATGCTGTTGAAAAGGCCATAAAATGGCTAGGCTTTCATCAGTTGTTCAAATAATTCCTCATATTTCGACTCAGAATTGACAAGCTCCGAAATCACTGAGTTGTATTTCTTTTCAGTTTCACTGAACTTTCTGCTATCAGTGTAAATCGAAGGGTCGGCAAGTTCACTTTCTATATGAGAACGAAGTTGCTTTAGTTCAGTGACTTTCTTTTCTATTTCATCAAACTGTCTTTGTAGCTTCTTTTGCTCTTTTTGTTTTTCTTTATCAATGGGTTGTGCGGGTTTTGCTTTTGCAACGTTTTCAACAAGCTTTGGCTTTTCAATGCTTGCAGATTGTTTAGATTGAGCAGCCTGTTTTTCCATACGCTCTTTCCATTCAACCCACTCTTGATAGCCTCCCTTAAATTCGACGATCTTGCCATTTACAATTTCCCAGATCTTATTTGCGGTCTTTGAAATGAAATATCGGTCGTGGCTGACCAATATCATGCTTCCTTCATATTTGTCAAGTGCATCAGCCAATAGATCAACGGAATGCATATCAAGATGGTTTGTAGGCTCATCTAGCATCAGGAAATTTGATTTACTGATGATGGTTTTAGCCAATGCTACACGTGCTTTTTCACCGCCACTCAGTACGCGGATTCTTTTGTCTACATCATCTCCGCTAAACAGGAAACAGCCGAGTACAGTTCTTAATTCCAGATCGGTCATTTTACTGCCCGCAGTTTGCATTTCCTCAATAAGTGTGTTGTCTAATTTCAGGTGCTCTAACTGATGTTGTGCATAAAAACTTTCCTGAACATTGTGCCCCCATGTGCGATCTCCATCAAAAGTCTCACGGTCTGCGATGATTCTTAGCAAGGTTGATTTACCTTTTCCGTTGGCTCCGATCAGTGCAATTTTATCTCCACGATCGATCTCTGCTGTAGCACTTTCTAAAATTCCATTATTCCCAAAACTTTTGTTTATGTCCTTCAAGGTACATATGATCTTTCCGGGAACTTTCTCAATACTGAAGTTGATACGGATGTTAGGACGTTCAATAGAAGCTTCTTCCACCCGATCAATTTTATCAAGACGTTTTTGAACACTTTGTGCCTGTGCTGCTTT
>JBKCFW010000067.1:0-9466 GCA_046303675.1 bacterium | reverse complement strand
GTTATTGCCGTTGCTGGAACATTTGCAGTGATGTTGATCGTTGGCTTTGTATTCAGAAAAAGGCTTCAGCGATTTTATGGACGTATTGAGCGACGCTTTCTGCACAATCTTCATGAAAAAGAAATGATAGAGATGAGCAGGGCAAAAACTCATCTTTCACCTTGGGATGCACACCTTACAAAGTATGTGATAAGTCCACATGCAGATTTCATAGGCAAGCCGCTTCAAGAATTAGCCTGGAGAGAGCAGTATGGTGTAAATCTTGCATATATCGAAAGAGGCAATTTTGTAAAATTTGCACCTGCGAAGCACGATCAGGTTTTCCCCTTTGATACCATTGGGGTGATAGGAACCGATAAACAACTAGAAGAGTTCGGGAAGCTCATTCTTCCCTACAATGACGAATCAATAGAAGACATGGGCTTGGTTGATCTTCAGAAGATCGTTGTTGATGAACATACGTTGTTGAAAGGAATGAGTATACGTGAATCTGGAATCAGGGAAAAGACCGATGGGTTGGTTGTAGGGATTGAGCGGCAGGGTGAACGTTTTCTGAATCCTTCATCAGGCACCATCCTTGAGTGGGATGATATTGTATGGATCGTCGGCAACAGAAAAAAAATTCAGGATCTTTATCATAAATGATAAATTTGCTTGCCCAATCAGGCAGCCATGAACACCAAAAAAAACCTTTTCACCAGCTTACTGTTTTTATTCCTCTTGTTTTCATTTTCCAGAGGCTTTACACAAGACGCAATACTCCAGTTATACAACCACGCAAAGTCTCTGTTGCCCGACAGTGCGATCGGGGCTGAGCCTATTGCAAATAAAGTGTTGATGCTTGCACTTGAACAAAAAGGTGCAAGCGATTCAATGCTCAGCAAGTCATACCATCTTCTGGGCGTGATTCATTATTACCGTTCAAATTTTATTCTCTCCACCAAATATTTTCAGCGTGCGCTGGAAACAGATCATGGGAAATCTGATGATAAGCTGAAAGAAAGTTGCTACAACAACTTGGGTGTGATTTATGACAAGCAAGAGCGCATCAATGAGGCTTTTGATGCATACACAAAATCGTTGAAGCTTGCTGAGAAGCGTTCGGATTCTTTCTCTATTATGCAGAGTTGGATCAATATCAGTCTGTTGCAGAATAAGAAGGGGAAATATCTTGAAGGGGTCAAGCTTTGTGATAACGTGATTGATTATTCTGAACGCCATGGTGATAGTTTGAATCTGGCACTGGGTTTACAAAACCGAGGTATTATTTATGGGGCCATGGGAAATCTAGAAGAACAATTTGCAGATAATAAACGCTCATTGCTTATCTATCAGCGATTGGGTGATTATTTTAATGGGATTTTCTTGCTTACCAATCTGGCAGATCTGGAAATAGATCGTGGCAACTTCGCAAGTGCTCAACAACTGATAACTGAAGCAACAAACATTGCAAATCAGCATGAGTTCAATGAACAAAGGATCATGATCGATATTATGGCTGCGCAACTACATCGCAATCAGGGCCATTACGAGGTCGCTCAACAACTATTGAAGCAAGCCGAAGCCAAAGCGATACAACTCGGCAAGGACGAAGAATTGCCGGGTATTTATGAAGAGTATATGGATCTATATGCGAGGTCTGGTGATCACGATAGTTTTTCGACTGTCATGAAACAATACAAGAAGGCGATGGAAGCCAAGAACAGTCTGAATCAGGCCGAGGCTTTTGAGCAAATAAGTGTATTGTATGAGCTTGACAAAACATTGGGTAAGAATAAAGACCTCATGCTTGAGGTAAAGCAAAAAAGGCAGACCTTGTTCATGCTCCTTACTTTTATTGCTGTACTTATCTTGACAGGCGCCGTGATTGTTTTTCAATATTTGAGGTTGCGTGAATCAACACGCGCTCTTTTTGATATAAATATTTCTCAGTTAAAGCAACATGAGACCAGCTCAGTACTTGCGGCTATGCCTGAGGAGGATGTGATGATCAAAGAAGTTCATTTGTTGAACTCAAAAGAACGTTATTATCTCATGCTCAAGATGATTGACAGAGAAAAATTGTTCTTGAATCCACAGATCAGTTTACAGGTACTTGCAACAAGACTGGGTATTCCTTCCAAATTGGTTACTCAGTCGATCAGTGAACATAGCGGGACAAATTTCAGCGGGCTGATCAATGGTTATCGTGTTGACGAGGCAAAGCGACTATTGATTGAAAACAAGGATGATCTAAAGATGGAGGAAATAGCCTCTAAGGCCGGATTTAATAATAGAGTCTCTTTTTTCAATCATTTTAAAGAACTCACCGGGTTCACTCCGTCGCAGTTTTCAAAACTTGCGCTGGATAAACAACTTGCTTCTCGAAGCCGGATATCTTCCGAACAATGATTTTACAGAATTGTTATTGATCATGATTCTCCTCATATCTTTAAAGGAGGTATTCGGAGACTATTTCCCTAAATTTATAGTATAAAAATCAAGGTTATGCAAGAAGCCTACATTGTAACCGGTTTTCGCACAGCAGTAGCCAAAGCTAAAAGAGGAGGATTCAGGTTCACCAGACCTGATGATCTTGCTATAGAAGTGATACAAGGGCTGATGAAAACTGTTCCCCAGCTTGATGCATCGCGGGTTGATGACGTTATTGTGGGCAATGCAGTACCTGAAGCCGAACAAGGGTTACAGGTTGGACGCATCATTGCGGCCAGGGCCCTTGGATACCAGGCTCCGGGTATTACGGTGAATAGATATTGTGCATCCGGACTTGAAACGATTGCCATGGCCACTGCGAAGATCAGGGCTGGTATGGCTGAATGTATCATTGCGGGAGGTACTGAGAGCATGAGTTTTGTGCCGGCAGCGGGATGGAAGACTGTACCATCATACAATATTGCATCTGATGAGCCTGATTATTATATCAACATGGGGTTAACGGCCGAGGCTGTTGCAAAGGAATATCATGTTACCCGCGAAGAACAGGATGCCTTCGCATTGAGCTCCCATCAAAAAGCATTACGTGCGATCAATGAGGGATATTTTAAAGAAGGAATCCTACCCATCACAGTGAATGAAGTTTATGTTGATGAAAAAGGAAAGAAACAACAAAGAAGTTTTGTGGTAGATACTGATGAGGGGGTCCGTGCAGATACCAGTCTTGAGGGACTTTCCAAACTGAAACCCGCATTTGCCCTTAATGGAACGGTTACTGCCGGAAATGCTTCACAAACCAGTGATGGGGCTGCTTTTGTGATCGTGATGAGTGAACGAATGGTGAAGGAACTTGGAATTGCTCCGATCGGCCGACTTGTCCATAGTGCAGTAGCAGGTGTGCATCCACGTATTATGGGTATCGGACCTGTTGAAGCCATCCCCAAAGTATTGAAAATGGCTGGTATGAATCTGGGGGATATTGATCTGATCGAACTTAACGAAGCGTTCGCCTCACAATCTCTTGCTGTGATCAATCAGTTGAATCTCGATACCTCAAAGGTCAACATTAATGGTGGCGCTATTGCCTTGGGCCATCCTCTTGGATGTACTGGTGCAAAGCTTACCGTGCAGATCCTAAGTGACCTCAAACGATTGAATAAGCGCTACGGAATGGTATCGGCCTGTGTTGGTGGTGGCCAAGGCATCGCAGGGATCATTGAGCGGTTTTAAATATTTGCAACAATATTGCAAATATTTAAAATTTCATTAGTTTTGACACCTCAAGCGGAACGATGAGGTGTATTCTCCTTTTCTTAATTCTTACTTTTTTTACAAGTCGTATTCAGGCGCAGTGCGTGTTGAATATCTCCGGCGTCGTAAAAGATGCGGATACCAGGGCTGTACTTGAATCAGCCACCGTAAGCATTCTTGAATTAAAACGTACCGTTACAACTGATAAAGATGGCAAGTACATCATTGCCGGATTGTGCCCTGGCGATTACACCATCCGAGTTAGTCATGCTGATTGTAGGGCGATAGATTATCATTTTCATCTAAAGGAAGACATCACCAAGAATGTTGAGCTCTCTCATACGGAAGATCTGCTTAGAGAAGTTGTGGTTGTCGGATCAGCTTCCGTAAGATCTGAAGGGATGACAGGAGAGCTTAAAGGGAAGGAGCTTGCGGCAACACGCGGACTTACGTTAGGTGAATCACTTCAGCGTATTACAGGGGTTACTGTTTTACAAACTGGAAACAATATTTATAAACCTGTGATACAAGGCCTGCACAGCAGTCGGGTCCTTATTTTAAATAACGGTATTCGTCAAGAAGGTCAGCAATGGGGAAGTGAACATGCACCTGAGATCGATCCATACATCGCCAATAGGCTTACTGTGATCAAGGGTGCTGCATCTGTTCGCTATGGTGGTGATGCGATCGGTGGCGTTGTGTTGGTTGAACCTCGATTGCTTCAGTACAAACATGAATTGAATGGGGAATTAAATCTTGCTGCTTTCTCAAACAATAGACAAGGGGTGGTCTCTGCAATGGCAGAGGGCGGATTTGATAAACAAGAACAAACTGCGTGGAGAATTCAAGGAACGTTGAAGCGGGGAGGTAATGCCAGAACACCGGATTATTGGCTGAGAAATTCCGGCTCAGAAGAAATGAACATGTCTGCTGCCGCGGGATGGAAGAAAAAAAATAAAGGACTTGAATTGTTTTACAGTGTGTTCAATACGCGAATAGGTATTTTCAATGGCTCACATATTGGAAACCTTACTGATCTTGAAAATGTAATTCGATCAGGAGAACCTTCTGATTTTAATAAGAACGCGGGATTCAGTTATGTGATCGATCGTCCGTATCAATCAGTACAACACCACCTGGTTAAGCTCAAAGCGTTCTCTGAAGCATACGAGAAGAGCAGGATCAGTCTGATAATTTCATCACAATACAACATGCGTAAAGAGTTTGATATCACAAGAAGTGAATCGTCTCTTCCTCAGCTGCAGCTGGACCTGCTCACTAATATGGCAGATCTTATATGGGAGCATTTTGGCAATCAAAAGATGAAAGGATCCATGGGACTCAATCTCATGCATCAGAATAACTCGATCAACTACAGGTATTTTGTTCCTAATTATTCTGCTTTCGATGTTGGTGTGTGGATCGCAGAACGTTATCAAACAAAAGCCTGGCAGTTTGAGGTTGGACTTCGTTATGACAACCGATCACGTTTTGATATTACTGATAATGACCGACCTCCCTATAATACACTTACAGGAAACGTCATACTTCCCGGAGAGCCCTACGGAACCAGACATTTTTCCGGGATTTCTGGCACAGGTGTAGCGGCGTATAAATTCAATGATAACCTTCGACTTTCATTTACAACTTCTACCGCATGGCGCGCACCACAGGTCAATGAATTGTTTAGCAACGGTCTTCACCATGGTGCAGCCAGAATAGAAAAGGGGGATGACGGACTTCATCCTGAACGCGCTTATAGTGTATTGGGTTCACTGCTCTTTAACAACGAAAAGTGGGAGGCAGAAGTTGGCGCTTACAATAAATGGATCAATGATTTTATTTATTTGATTCCAACTTATCCGGCGTTGCTTACCATCCGAGGAGCATTTCCTGCTTTTGTTTTTGCACACACTGATGCCAGACTCACAGGATTGGATCTGAGCCTGGCACGCATGTTGGGTAATCATTTCAGAACTCATCTCAAAGCCTCCTTGTTAAGAGCATATGACCGGTCAGCCGATACCTGGTTGATACAAATGCCATCGGATCGTTATGATCTCGGTATTGAATACAGGTTTGTGGATGGAAAGAAATTTGCTCAATCCTCAATTAAATTAGGTCTGCAGCATGTGACGGAGCAGAAAAGAGTACCACCGACAGGCAACATAGAAGTAACAGCTCCTGATGGTTCCATTGTCATGCGTTCTGATTATGCTCCACCACCACCTGCATATTCTCTCGCCAATATAGAAGCATCAACGAATCTCCTTTTTTCTAAACGAACTGTCGGTTTGGTTTTTTCAATCGATAACCTGCTGAATACACGCTATCGCGATTACATGAATGCATTCAGGTATTTCGCGCTGGATAGAGGAAGAAATATTTCAATTAAAATCAAGTTCCCTTTTTAAATTATTACTATGAAAAAGATGATCAGAATTTTCATTGTTGTGTCGATGTTGTCTGTTGTTTTCATTAGCTGTAAAAAAGATCCTGTTGTAGATCCTAATGAAGAGGAGTTGCTGACAACCGTCCGGATCACCCTAACTGAAAAAATATCTGGTGTTCAATCTGTATTTGAGTTTAAGGATCTGGATGGAGAAGGAGGACAACCCCCATCAAAATTTGACCAGATCATTTTGGCAAAACAAAAAGTATACGATTGTACTTTAGAATTCCTCAATGAAAGTGCTAATCCGGTTGACAATATTACGGCGGAAATACAGGAGGAGGGGGCAGATCATGAGATCTTCTTCACTTCGACCAATTCCTTGGTCACTTTTTCAAACCTGAGCAAAGATGCGAATAATTTGCCACTGGGGTTGACGTCCACATGGACAGCCTCAAATGCAACTGGTACCGGAACCTTGTCGATCACACTGAAACACAAGCCAGGCATAAAAGCATCAGGAGACCCGATCACCAAGGGTGAAACCGATGTAGCACTTGATTTTGCATTGGCGGTGCAGTAATATAAACTTTACTAGCTTTGCGGGATGGAAATATCAATCACCACTCCCGCATTGCTTTTCCCTGCCATCAGCCTTTTGCTTCTTGCTTACACCAATCGGTTTCTTGCAATTGCCAATCTTGTCAGGAGGCTTTTTGACGAATACATCCATGTTAAGGATAAAAAGAATCTGTTGAGGCAAATTAAGAGCTTGCGCAGAAGGTTAAATTACATACGGTTCATGCAGGGCTCAGGGGTCTTCAGTTTTTTACTTTGTGTGGCTTGTATGTATTGCATTTATAAATCCTGGACTGACTTAGCAGGCTTTCTTTTTGCTACTAGTCTTATCTCTTTGCTTATATCACTAATATTCTCCCTTATTGAAATATTTCAGAGTACGACTGCGCTTGAGGTGTTGTTGAGTGAAGTGGAAGAACTCTCAAAGTAAGGTTGAGAGAGGTTTAGGGACGTTTAGCGAAGTTTATAGAGTTGAGGGAGTTTAGAGAGTTGAGGTAGATCCCTCGCTTCGCTCGGGATGACATTCTCTTTTTTTCTGTCTTTCCGAGCGAAGCGAGGAATCTGCCCTTTCATTTTCGTTGAGGGAGTTGAGAAAGTTGGCTGCTTCCCTCGTCCCCTGTCCCTCGTCCCTCCTCATTTCCCTTGTCCCTGCCTGACGGCAGGCAGGCCTCGTCCCCTGTATTATAACTTCTTCCTCTCCCCAATCTGTTGTCTCCACATTGCATAGTAGAGCCCTTTTTCTGCAAGCAGCTCATCATGTGAACCCGTCTCAACAATTTCTCCTTTTTCAAGTACATAGATCCTGTCGGCATGCATGATCGTGGAAAGACGATGAGCAATCAGTAAAGTTATCTGCTCTTTTCTTTTTGATATATCACGAATGGTCTCTGTGATCTCTTCTTCAGTGATTGAATCCAGTGCTGATGTTGCTTCATCAAACAGCAATACTCTTGGCTTGCGCAGCAATGCTCTTGCGATCGATATGCGTTGCTTCTCGCCACCGGAGAGTTTTAGTCCACCTTCTCCGATCACTGAATTGATACCTTTATCTGCTCTTTTCAACAGACTATCACATGATGCTTTTTCAAGCGCTTGATTCAGTTCGTCATCATTGGCATTCGGATTGACAAACATCAAATTATCTTTTATCGTTCCTGAAAATAGCTGAGTATCCTGTGTTACAAATCCTATTTGTTTTCTGAGGTCTTCAAAATTGATCTCACTTTCATCAAGACCGTTATAAAGAATTTTTCCTTCTTGTGGTCTGTACAATCCCACAAGTAATTTCATGAGTGTTGTTTTGCCTGAGCCAGAGGGGCCGACAAAAGCAACTGTTTCTCCTCGATTAACGGTAAAGCTGATGTTCTCGATCGCTTTTTGTTTTGCGGTGATGTGCTGAAAGCTCACGTTGTTGAAAGAGAGGGTTTCCACTTCCCCAAGGCTTACAGGATTATCAGGGACTTTCTCCGGACTTTTCTCCATCAGACTATGATAATTGGCGATGGATGCTTCTGCTTCTCTATAAGAGAGGATGATATTTCCAATTTCTTGAAGCGGACCAAATATAAAGAAGGAAAAGAATTGCATGGTTACCATTTCATGTGGTTCCATGCTGTCGCGAAAAATCAACCACATCAGCAGAAATAAGATGACTTGGCGAAGTGTATTCACCAGTGTTCCTTGCAAGAAGCTGATGCTTCTTATTCGTTTTACCTTTGTGAGTTCGAGTCCAAGAATTTTATAGGTGTCTGCATTTAATCTTTTTACTTCTTGTTGGGTAAGCCCTAGACTCTTCACCAATTCGATATTTCTTAAACTTTCAGTGGTGGTGCCTGCCAAAGAGGTCGTACTATTGACAATATTCTTTTGGATCTGTTTTACTTTTTTACTCAATGCATTGGTTCCTACTGACAGCAGTGTGATTCCAACAACATAAGCGATGGGAACGCTCCAGTGAATGTAAATGGATGAATAGATAAATACAAATGAGATGCCTACGATGATCGCAAATAAAGCATTTAAAAAGTAGTTAATGAATTTCTCTGTGTCAGTTCTTACTTTGGTAAGAATGCTTAGTGTTTCTCCGCTTCGTTGGTCCTCAAATTCTTGATAAGGCAACTTCATCGCATGTTGAAGTCCGTCTGTAAAAATCCTTGCTCCAAACTTTTGTATCACCACGTTAGCGAAGTAATCCTGAAAGTTTTTTGCGATCCTGCTCACCATCGCAGTCCCCATAGACAACAGTAGCAGCAGTACTGTGTTGGAAAAGAAATCGTTCCATCCTATCTGTTCACCCGCATTTTGCTGGTTGTTGATGTCCTGTGATAATTTGATGATCTTTCCGAAAATGATTGGATCGATCAATGAAAACACTGTATTGATCGTGGCAAGCAGGAGGGTTAATCCAATCAGCCATTTATAAGGCTTCAGGTAGTTGTACAGTAGTTTCATACCGCAACATTACGCCAAAATTGACACCAATGTTTAAACGTCAAAAAAGATTTTAGCTTTTTCTGAAGGTCCATCGGATCATTTCCTTCCAGGTAACCTTTTTGCCATACATCAGGATACCCGTTCTGTATATTTTACCAGCAAACCAGGTGGTAAAAATAAAGCCAATGATAAGGCTCATCATGGAAGCTGCCAATTGCCAGTAAGGCACCGTAGAAGGGATTCCGAATGGGATACGTCCCATCATGATGATCGGAGAGGTGAAAGGGATGATGCTGCTCCAGACGTCCAGCTGACTCCCCGGTTTATCGTGAATGTAATTCAAGATGACATATGAAAAAATAATAGGCTTGGTGATAG
>JBKCFW010000066.1:0-3112 GCA_046303675.1 bacterium | reverse complement strand
AAAGATTGGATCTCATGAAGGAGGCTATGCGCCATTCAGTATCGACATCACATCTTTTTTATCTAAAGACAAAGCACAGCAACTGGTAGTTAAAGTATGGGACCCAACAGATGGAGGATATCAAGGAAGGGGTAAACAAGTGAGAAAACCAGAAGGTATTTTCTATACTTCTGTTACTGGAATTTGGCAAACTGTTTGGATCGAACCGGTTGATCAGGCATACATCACCCAATTGAAAACAGTCCCAAATATTGATGGAGGAAATATTTCAGTGCTTGCCTCCACAACTGGAGCATCTTCAAATGACCTGATCGAGGTAAAAGTGCTGGATCAGGGAAAAGTTGTTGGAACAGGCAAGGCCGTTAATGGTCAGCAAGTTGTTGTAGCAGTTCCCAATGCAAAATTATGGAGTCCTGAGTCTCCGTTTTTATATGATATGGAAGTCTCGATCGTTCGCAACGGAGTAACCTCCGATAAACTTAAGAGTTATGTGGGTATGCGAAAGATCTCTACCAAGATCGATGCCAATGGTATTCATAGAATCCAGTTGAACAATAAAAATTATTTCCAATTTGGTCCACTGGATCAAGGCTGGTGGCCTGATGGATTGTACACTGCGCCAACTGACGAGGCACTATTGTTCGATATCAAGAAAACAAAGGATTTTGGTTTCAATATGATAAGAAAGCACGTGAAGGTTGAGCCTGCTCGTTGGTACTATCATTGTGATAAAGAAGGTATTCTTGTTTGGCAGGACATGCCTAATGGCGATGCTTTTCAGACATGGTTGCAGCGCAGCTATTTTAATATACCGGAGTTGCAAAGAACAAAAGTTTCTCAGGATAGCTATATGCAGGAGTGGAAAGAGATCATCGACTTGACCTATTCGAATCCAAGTGTTGTGGTAAGGGTTCCGTTCAATGAAGCGTGGGGCCAATTTAAGACCGTTGAGATAGCTGAATGGACAAAAAATTATGACCCATCCAGGCTGGTTAATCCTGCCAGTGGGGGAAATCATTTTGACTATGGAGATATGATCGACATCCACAATTATCCTGATCCACGTTTGGGTTTATTCGATTCCAAGCGTGTTAATGTGTTGGGTGAATACGGAGGTATTGGTCTTCCTATTGATGGACACCTTTGGGAAACAGGAAGAAATTGGGGCTATGTGCAGTACAAGACCGTTGATGAAACTACTGATGCATATGTAAACTTGGCTGAAAAATTGAAAGGGCTTATTCCCTTTTCCTATTCTGCAGCAGTGTATACCCAGACAACTGATGTTGAATCAGAAGTCAATGGAATCATGACCTACGATCGTAAGGTGATCAAAATGAATGAAGAAAAAATCAGAAAAATAAACCGTGAAATTTGCCAGTCGCTTCAGTAAATACCACAAATCCTAAAAGCAAATCACAAGCATTTGCCTTTATTAAGGCAATGGGGCTCATCATGAGTCTTATTTCGGTATTGTTTGCAGTGGGGCAACCTCAGGCTAAACAACGGATTTTATCATCTGCTGATTTTAAATTTCTTGAACAGCTTACTAAAGATGTGTTAGATAGTGCAAGAATTCATCCCGGTCAAGTTATCTCCACCGATTTTGGTCCGAATAACACGGGTGGTGTGCTTGTCAGACCCGGAGGGAGAAGCAGCTATCCATCTTATTGGATCAGGGATTATGCGATGTCATTAGAAACTGGTTTTGTATCTGCCGCAGAGCAAAAACACATGTTGTTGCTAACAGCATCAACACAATGCGATCAAACATGGATCACCTCACACGGAAGCATGGTGCCTATGGGCGCTATAGCAGATCATATCAGGATCGATGACGGAATGCCAATCTATTTCCCGGGTACATACAGTTATCATGAACAAGGGGATAAGATCTTTGGTGTGTTTCCTCCGTATTGTGATCAGTTTTACTTTGTGCGTATGGCGCACGAGTATGTTCATTCAACAGGAGATCTTTCTATTCTTGATTCAGCAATCAATGGCTTTAAGTTAGTTGATCGGTTGGAGATGGCTTTTAAAATGCCTCCAACAAGAAATGGGAAACATTTAGTTTATACAACGGATGAACTAAGGGGAGTAGATTACGGCTTCAGGGATGTGATCATGTTTACTGGCGATTTATTGATGCCCTCGCTCTTGAAATACAAAGCCGCACTTGAACTTGCCGTAATCTTCGAAAAGAAAGGTGCTCAAGAGAAAGTATTGTTGTACAAAAGAATCGCTGATCAAATAAAAAAAGAAATCCCTTCTGCATTTGCTGACGGAAGAGGAATGCTCCTGGCATCAACAGGAAAGAGCAAGCAAGCTGATGTTTGGTCAACGCTGTTGGCCGTGTACTATGAAATACTTGAGGGCGATGAGATGATAAAGACATGTACAATTTTGAAGGAGGCCTATTTGAAAGGAGATCTTGCAAAAAACGGCAATATTCGTCATGTGCTTATAGCAGATGATTATAATGAGACTACCTCATGGGAAAAAAGTTTGGCAAGAAAGAATACCTATCAAAATGGCGCCTATTGGGGTACCCCTCTTGGATGGGCTTGTGATGCAATAGCCCGCGTTGATCTTAAAGCTGCAAAACAATTGGCCAAAGAGTATATTGATGACTTGCGAAAAGAAGATTTCAGGAAGGGAAATGGTTTCGGCGCTCCTTGGGAATGCTATAATGATGATAAACCACAGAATTCAGTTTATCTTACTACTGTTGCAAGTCCTTATATCGTATTCAAAAATCAATAGTTTTTTCAAATAATTCATCACAGCGATTATGCAGACAAAAAATTTGAGAAGCCAGGGATGGTTCGGAAGAACCGGGAAAGACGGCTTCATTTATAGAGCTTGGATGAAAAATCAAGGAATTCCTGATGAGGAATTCAGAGGAAAGCCTGTAATCGGTATTTGCAATACCTGGAGTGAATTCACTCCCTGCAATGCACACTTTAGAGAACTGGCAGAGTCTGTAAAAAAAGGAGTTATTGCTGCAGGAGGATTTCCTTTGGAGTTCCCTGTGATGTCGCTTGGCGAAACATTGATCAAGCCAACTGCTATGCTTTTTCGAAACCTCGCAAGCATGGATACGGAAGAGTCT
>JBKCFW010000065.1:0-8653 GCA_046303675.1 bacterium | reverse complement strand
TCCGGTTGCATTGTTTTGTTGCGACCTGCTCCCCATTTTTTTGATGGTTATCTTGCTTTTTTTTGAACCGCTTGGTGTTTTGAGTAAACCATTAATGCTGATGTCATTGCCGGAATATGAAACTACTCCGTTAAAACCGACTGTACCCAGCGGGGTAAGATCAATGCCGATCGATTTTTCTATTCCCGGTATAATTTTTTTGATGTCTGCAATACTTGAAACACTTGATCCGGTTTTAAAACTATATACGGTCTTGCTGATATAGGGCAGGCCAGTAATATTCAGATCACCTTTGATCGTTGTGTTGTTTCCGTATTGTAGATTTATATTCTCCGCATTGATTGCACTCACCGTGCCAGAAACTTTTCCGTTGAGTACCAGGCTTATTTTTTTGTTTTTGAGTGCAGGAGCAAAGAATGCGATATCTCTTATGTCAATGTTGCTGTTTTTTATGTCGCCTTTAAGTAATACATTGGTGACAAAATTTTTCATGTCATCATTGAACGAAGTGTAATTCATCGAAAAGGAATCGCCGATCCTGCTGTATGGTGTGATGATCTTTAATTTGTCAAATGCCATGGTCACCGGACTCATTTTCATTGCTGCTTCAAGAGAGGTTACTTCAAATCCACTTCTCTCTTTCGTTCTTAATTGTATGTCTGCCGATAGGGTATCATCTATAAATTTCACATCATTGATCTCTCCGTTGATGTCAGAGAAGTTAAGATGGAGTCCGTCAAAATATGGGAAAGGTGCTCTTACTGTTTTTACATTGCTGGAGAACCTGCTGTTTTTAATAGAGATGTACTTGGAGCTGATTTTCCATTGTCCCTTATTCCATTGAAGTTCTCCGGGGATGGGCTCTGTTCTTTTGGGCCTCAACGAATCGGGTCTGTTTCCTTTATATTGACTGATGTCAAACAAAACGCCATCAAGTCTTATATTACTTATGTCAACTAATTTTTTCCCAAGATCGATGTTCTTTGCTTTCATCGATAACTCAGTAATTGATATGGCTTGATCTTCTCCTCTCCATTGATCAACGGTTCTGTATCGGATATTTTTTAATTCAAGATCTTTGATGTCAAGCGTCAGTTCCTGTTTTTTTGTCTTGCCACCACCACTGCCAAAAGCGTCAAGGATGTACTGATAATTCCATAGACTGTCGGTTCTTCTGGTGTTGATAACGGCATCTTCTATACCAAGATAGTGGAGGGTGATGTCTTTCTTCAAAAAAAAGAGCTCAGAGATCTTGAGTTTTAATGATCCTGCATACAGCAGCGTGTCGTTTCTCTGATCGCGGAGCAAGACATCATTGATATAGAATCGGTTGAAAGGGGAAAGGTCAACTGAACCAATGCTTACCTGCGTTTTTAATTTTTTTGTTAGCTGATCCGTAGCATAGTTCACTAACTTGTTTTGGATGAACGTCGATTGGATCAACAGCCAGATCGCCAGCAACAGGATGATGATCCCTGCAAGAATATAACCCGCTATGTTGAGAATTCTTTTCAGCTGATGAATTTAGTGTAAAGTTAATGTGTTGCAGCCTAATTATCCTTTACTTGAAAGGTATTAAAAGGCAACAGCGTGATCGTCTCCTCGCTTATCTGCAATCGATTGAAAAGATGCACTTTTTTTGCCTTTCCATTGTATTTTGATCAATTCAGTTCTTCCGATCTCAGCTGTTGTAGTAGACTTGTATCCCATGGAGTGAAGTGAATCAATTAGTTTTTTTGGGATATCATGTTCCACAAGTACTTGATCTGGCAACCATTGGTGATGAAACTTTGGGTTATCAACTGCATCCGTTGCTGTTTGGTTGAATTCAATGATATTGAGGAGGGTCTGAAATACCGAAGTGGGGATGGTCGTGCCTCCAGGTGTACCAACCACGAGGTATGGTTTTTTGTTTTTTAATACAATGGTGGGTGACATAGAGCTCAACATGCGTTTTCCGGGCGCAATCGCATTGGCTTCCTTGCCAACGGCACCATATATATTCGGCACCCCGGGTTTAATGCTAAAGTCATCCATCTCGTTATTGAGTAAAAAGCCAGCACCGCCCACCACTGTTTTAGCGCCATACATTCCATTTAATGTTGTGGTAACACTCACCGCATTTCCGTTTGCGTCTGCAATGGATAGGTGTGTGGTTTCTTTAGATTCTGTTGATATATTTCCCGGATTCACCGCAGTGCTGGGAGTTGCCTTGCCTGGAATAAAGTCTTTCATGCGCTCTTTGATATAGCGGGGGGCTGATAATTTTTTCATGGGCACTTTTACAAAATCTGCATCTCCCATGAATTCTGCCCTGTCTGCAAAAGCCCGTCTTTCCGCTTCAATCATCAGTTGAACTGCTGCAGGCGAATGAAACCCCATTGCACCAATATTTCTTTCTTCAACCATTTTCATCATTTGTAGCATGAGGATCGCACCGCTGCTTGGCATGGGCATGCCGATGATATGATGTCCTTTGTATTCAAACTTTAATGGTTCCCGCTCAATTGCACGATAACTCGCCAGGTCTTCCATGGTAATTTTCCCTTTTCCTCTTTTCATTTCTTCAACAATAAGCCTTGCTGTCATACCCTCATAGAAATCTTTTGCCCCATGTTCTTGAATGCGCACGAGGGTCTGGGCGAGATCTTTTTGTATCAATGTGTCGCCCGCCTTCCATTTTTCATTTTTTGTAAAAATTGTTTTCGCTGTATTGTACTTTAAAAAAAGGTCTTGATGGTTGTTGAGTTCAGTTGCTTCTGATCGGGTTATGACAAATCCTTTTTCAGCAAGATCGATGGAAGGTTGAATGAGGTCTTGAAATGGCAGATTTGCATACTTCATGGTAGCGAAAAGCCCTGCTACCGTGCCGGGCACACCACTGGATAAGTGGCCATCCTGACTGAGTCCATTCACCGGGTTGCCGAGTGAGTCAAGATACATATCTCTTGTTGCCGATCCTGGGGCCTTTTCTCTGAAGTCTATCGCTATGGATTTACCCGATTTTGTATATCCAACAAGAAAGCCGCCACCTCCAATATTGCCAGCATTGGGGTAGACGACAGCAAGTGCTAGTTGAACGGCAATGGCAGCGTCAAATGCATTGCCCCCTTTCTTTAGTATCTCCAAACCAACCATGCTGGCCAACGGATGGGCAGATGAAACAGCACCCTGTGTGCCGGTGGCTATTTTTGCGATGGAATATTGATAGGGGTTAATTGATAAGTTTGTCTGTGCAAATGTGCTTGTGTTGGACAGGAGAAAGATTATTAAGCAGGAGATTGCCATACTGGCGGTCATATATTGCTTCATCAATTAAAGATAATCATGATTTTAAAAGTAATCCTGCCAGGGGATAGACTAGTCCGTGCATTTCACTATTTTTAACGAAATAAATAGTTGAACTATTTTTCATGCGTACGTTTTATAGAAGAATTTGTCAGATGGCAGTGAAATCTTTGTGTCTAACAATCTCCATTTCGTTAGTTACATCCTTTATAGCCTATGCACAGCCGCCACAGCAGATGAGCAGTGGCGAGATCCTTCATGGCATGAAAAAACTTTCCGTATTGGGGTCAGTACTTTATGTGGCAGCTCATCCTGATGATGAAAATACACGCTTCCTGGCCTATATGGCAAGGGTTAGGCAGTATCGAACAGGATATCTGTCAATGACCAGGGGAGACGGAGGACAAAATCTAATAGGGGAAGAACAAGGGGTAGAATTAGGACTCATCAGAACACAAGAACTTCTCGCCGCGAGAAGGGTAGATGGAGCGGAACAGTTTTTTACCCGTGCATATGACTTTGGGTATTCTAAAAGCACAGAAGAGGCACTAACGCTTTGGGATAAGGAAAAAATACTCTCAGATGCCGTATGGGTAATTCGCAATTTTCGTCCGGATATCATCGTTACTCGTTTTCCTGAGGATAACAGGGCCGGACACGGTCATCATTCTGCCTCGGCAGTAATCGCCAGAGAGGCGTTCATTGCAGCGGGCGACCCAACGCGTTTTCCTGAACAGTTCAAATATGGTGTTGGTCCCTGGAAAGCTAAAAGAATATTATGGAATACGTACAGCTTCGGTTCTTCGAATACTACCTCAGAAGATCAGCAAAAAATTGATCTGGGGGCCTATCTCCCGTTGCTGGGTAAAAGTATTGGCGAGTTATCTGCTGAAGGAAGAAGCAAGCACCGCAGCCAGGGTTTTGGCTCTGCCTCATCCCGTGGTAGTTCAATGGAATATTTCTTACACACCATGGGGGATAAGGCTCAGAAAGACCTGATGGACGGTATCGCAGATAATTGGCAGAGAATTGAAGGTGGGTCCTTGATCGCTGCCAAGATCAATGCCTTGATTGCTGATTTTAACATGAATGATCCTTCAGCTTCCTTGCCTGCTTTGGTTGAAATAAGAAAACTACTGAGTGGGGTAAAGGATGAGTATTGGAAAAAGATCAAGGTGGAAGAAGTTGATAAGCTGATTCAGATGTCGGCCGGAATCTATTTCGAAGCATTGTCAGACAGGCAACTTGTGAAACAAGGCGATAGCTTGAAACTCAATCTGGCGATCATTAATAGATCGACTGCACTCGTTGAGCTTGATGCACTTGAAGTGAATGAGAAAAAAATTGATGTTGATGTTACGCTCAAGCAGAATATAAACTGGATCTCCTCATTTGCGATCCCTGCACCTCCCACTGTATCACAACCGTATTGGTTGGTGAATGACATGAACAAAGCGAATTTTAATGTGAATGATCAACTGTTGATCGGGTTGGCTGAAAATAAACCAAGTTTCATCGTCAAGGCTTCAATCAAAGTAGAGGGTTCAACTATACAATATGAGTTCCCTGTAAGCTTCCGTGTCGTTGATCCTGCTAAAGGTGAATTTTTTCATCGGGTCTCTGTAGTGCCGGCGCAAACTGTAGCTGCCCCTCCGACTCCAATACTGATCATTCATGCTGAGTCTGCCTCAGATAATAGCAAGCATAAAGAAACGGCGGGAAATAAAACTGTTTTGCCAGTCTTGAGAAAAATTGATTACGAGCATATCCCAAGCATTGTCTATTTCAAAAAAGGAGATCAGCTGGTGATATCGACAGACATCAAAACAACCGGAAAAAAAATCGGATACATCGTTGGTGCGGGTGATAAGGTTGCTGAAATGATCAAGCTCATGGGATATGAAGTGACGGAACTTGGCAAGTCGGATATCTATGAGGATAAACTTGCGCAGTTCGATGCCATCGTCTTGGGCGTTAGGGCCTACAACGTGCATGATTGGCTCACGCAGAAAAATGAGATCCTGATGGACTATGTGAGAAATGGTGGCAACATGGTTGTGCAGTACAATACCAATAATTATTTTGGTCCACTGAGTACAGGCATTGGACCCAAACCTTTCAACATCAACCGAGGAAGAATTACCAATGAGGACGCTGATGTGGTGATTCTGGATGATACGGATCCTGTCATGTCCTATCCTAACAAGATCAGCTCCTCAGATTTTTCCGGATGGATACAAGAGCGTGGCATTTATTTCGCGGATGGGTATGAGAAAGATTACAAGCCTTTACTGGCGATGCATGACAAGGGGGAAGGTGATTTAAAGGGAAGTCTGATCGTTTGTAAGGAAGGTAAGGGAAGGTTCATCTATACCGGACTGGTATTCTTTCGTCAGCTTCCTGCAGGCGTGCCTGGTGCATTCAGGTTGTTTGCGAATTTGATTTCAAATCCAAATTTAACAGTCAATGGATCAAAATAGAAAACAACGTTCACCCGTCTTTGCTTTGGTGGTGGGTATAGGAGTAGGGTTGCTTATTGCATTGGTGAGAAAGAAGATCGGATTGGGCTTGTTGATCGGCATTATCATTGCAGCTATTATCTATAAACGTGATAAACGATGAGCATGAAAGAAGATCAGCCACCTATTTTTCCCCGTTGGTCGTATTGGTATGCACTAGTGCTGATTCTCTTATTGGCTGAGATCATTTTCTTTTTAATGATTTCAAACTGAATACATGGCAATTGTTGATTGGATCGTTTTATCGTTGACATTGTTGTTGGTTGTGCTGTATGGCATTTATAAAGGCAAGGCAACGAAGGACATCAATGGATATTACCGCAGCAACAGAGAGTTGCCATGGTACATGGTCATGCTGAGTGTCGTTGGCACGCAGGCCAGTGCAATAACTTTCCTTTCCGGCCCCGGGCAAGCATACACCGATGGCATGCGTTTTGTGCAATATTATTTTGGTTTGCCCTTGGCCATGGTGGTATTATCCATCACCTTCATTCCCATTTTTACAAAACTAAATATTTATACTGCTTACGAATATTTGGAAAAGCGATTCGACAAGCGCACCAGAACATTTACCGCTGTTGTGTTTTTAGTGTCCAGAGCGCTATCAACCGGCATCAGTATTTATGCACCTGCAATCATTATGTCTTCTGTGTTGGGGTGGAATATATACCTCACCAATGTGATCATGGGAGGAATTGTTATTTTATATAGCATCAGTGGTGGAGCAAGAGCGGTGGCCTATACACAGCAGCTTCAACTTGTCATCATTTTTGCCGGATTGTTTTTTGCAGCCTACCTGATCCTTGATATGTTACCTGATGGAGTAGGAGTTGGCTCTGCAATCGACGTTGGAAGGGAGTTGGGGAAGATGAATATCATCACTACGGGGATCTCTGAAAGCGGATTTGATTGGAATGATCGTTTCAATATTTTCAGTGGATTGATCGGTGGTTTTTTTCTTGCCTTATCCTATTTCGGTACAGATCAGAGTCAGGTAGGCCGATATCTCACCGCAAGTTCTGTCAAGCAAAGTCGATTAGGGTTGTTGATGAATGGTATAGTCAAGGTGCCCATGCAGTTTTTTATACTGATGATTGGTGTGCTAGTATTTGTGTATTATCTTTTTCATGCATCCCCTCTATATTTTAATCAATTGGCGGTAGATAAGTTGAAGCAAACAGCTTACCGTAGTCAGGTGTTGGCGATAGAAAAAGCCCATGATCAGGTTACGCTTGAGAAAAATAAATTGCTTACGAATTGGGCACATCATGATGATTCCTCAGTCATACATACTTTAAAAGATATCAATACAAGAGAAGAACATCTTCGCAGTCGATTTAAATTGTTGGTGAAGGAATCAGGCATTTCAGTTGAGAAGACGGACACAAATTATGTGTTCATCCGTTTTGTTATGGATCACATGCCAAAGGGGTTGGTTGGTTTATTGATCGCTGTTATTTTTTTAGCAGCTTGGGGTAGTATCGCTGCCGCATTGAATTCCCTCTCTTCATCTACGTTGATTGATTTTCATAAGCAGTATATCAATGCAAATCCTAGTGCGACTGAAGAGTTCGGACTTTCAAGAATTTATACCTTATTCTGGGGTGTATTTTGTATTGTATTTGCTCAGTTTGCCACAAGTCTGGGTAGTCTGATCGAAGCGGTGAATGTGTTAGGCTCATGGTTCTATGGAGTGATGTTAGGTATTTTTCTCGTTGCCTTCTATCTTAAACGCGTAGGAAGCACCGCTGTTTTCTATGCAGCCATCATAGGTGAGCTGATTGTGATCGCAATGTATTCGTTTACGGAGATTGGTTGGTTGTGGTTAAACGCTATCGGAGCTATTGCGGTCTTGGTATTGGCCTATGGAGGAAGTATATTGGGTCTTGACAGGAGAAAAGCAGAGGTGCTAAGTTAGTTATCTCATTCGCTACATTCATGCCTGATAAATACCCGATCAGTTGATTTGCTAATAATTCGTAAAACCCGAACTTAAATCATTTATTTTTTGTTGTTGAGTATATACCTTGTTATGAAAACAATGATTATCACGCTGTCATCACTTTTATTGATCTTGATTATATTCCAGTCATTTATGGCCATATCAACAAGCAAAACCGAAAAGCAGGCTTATCAAGTCATAAAGAAGGAAGATGATTTTGAGATACGTTACTATCCACCTGCTACTTTTGCAACGATCCAGTCATCTGCCAAATCTTATCGTGAACTGGGAAGCAGTGGCTTTCGCAAGATAGCTGGCTATATTTTTGGGAACAACGAAACATCTTCTAAGATCGCAATGACATCACCAGTGCATATGGACATAACCAATGAAGGATCTTCCATGAGCTTTGTGATGCCATCTGAATATGATATTGATAATCTTCCTCGTCCAAATGATGCAAGCGTTAAGCTACACAAAACCCCGGGTGAATATGCTGCTGCCATTTCCTTTGGGGGATTTGCCAATGACGCTTCCATCAATAAATATGCTGCCCAGCTGGAACGATCATTGCAAGAGAAGGGGATAAAAACAACTGGGCATTTCAGATACCTGGGGTACAATCCGCCTTATCAATTGGTTGGAAGAAAAAATGAGGTGATCGTAGCTGTTGAATGGAAAGTGACAAAATAATTCATTGAGGATAATCACATATTATCATTCTTCTATCGTTGAGTTAGAGCACAGCTAAACTTTATAAAAATTGTATATCTCGTCCCCTGCCTCCGGCAGGCAAGCTTGTCCCTGGCTGTATTCCTCGTCCCCTGCCTTCGGCAGGCAAGCTTGTCCCTGGCGGTATTCCTCGTCCCCTGTCTCCGGCAGGCAAGCCCGTCCCTGGCTGTAT
>JBKCFW010000064.1:0-6920 GCA_046303675.1 bacterium | reverse complement strand
GGGTGAATGGGAAAGATTTTTTTAGTGGAGACCCAAAGGCTGCAACACAGCAGCTGAGTGCTGACATGATCGATAAGGTTCAGGTCATTGATGATTATGGTGATCTGGCCAATGCTTCGGGAATAAAAGATGGCGAACCAGAAAAGATCATCAACCTGCAACTGAAAAAAGACAGGAACCGTGGCGTGTTTAGTCGGTCTGTAGTTGGTGGAGGGTCGCACGACCGTTATCAGGCAACGACCAACCTTAATGTATTCAACAATGAGAAGCAGTTATCTGTCTTTGGAGGATCAAACAACAACAACACCAGCACGTTCAATGTTGATGGCGGATCGGTATCCGCTGCAGGAGGTAATACAGGAGGAAGGGCTTTTCAGGTGAGGATAGGAGGCAATAACCAAAGTGGAATAGGGGGAGAAGAGGGGATAAGAACAAGCAATGCGTTAGGGTTGAATTTTCGTAATGATTTCAAGGAGAAAAAAGGTTCTATCTACGGTAATTACAGCTATTCCACCCGAAATACAGATGTTCAGCGTGATGTGGCCTCTCAAAACTTTTTTCAGAACACAAAGTTTCTTAATCATCAACTCACAGAGTCGCTTGAAAAGTTGAATCGTCATCGAGCTTCTCTAAACCTTGAGTGGAATATTGACTCATTCAACTATATCAAATTCGTTCCTGAATTTAATGCACGTATATCGGATAATAGAGCCTTCTCTGCATTTGATTATGTTCTGAATGATGCTGATACCACCTCAGTGGGTACGAATAATGATCGCTCTACATCAAATAATCCCAGTTTCTCTGGAAATCTTATTTACAATCGTAAGTTCCGTAAACGTGGAAGAAACTTTTCTATGAACCTGAATGGTGGTTACAACACCACTGATGGTCATAGTAATAAATTAAATAATACATCCACATTGCTGCCTTTTCTTCTTTTAGATTCGCTTAATCAATATGTGCTGACAGATAACCGGTCGAACAATGCCTCTGTTCGATTCAATTATTCTGAGCCTATCATGAAAGACAGGTATCTGGATTTGATCTATCAATATGGGAAAACCAGTACAAGCAACAACAGGGCAACTTATCTCATCAACAACTTCGGTGTTCAGGAATTCTCTGATCTGTTGAGCAATGCATTTGAAACAGATTTTTTTAATCAACGGATCGGTGCTAATATCCGCACCGTAAAAAAGAAATATAACTATTCGCTTGGTGTTAGTGCTCAACCGGTGAACCAGATAGGATATTCAATAACACGGGACAGTGCTTATTCGCCAATAAAACGACTTAATCTTCTTCCTGCTGCAAATTTCGCTTATAACTTCACTAGGAATAAAACACTTAGATTTTTTTATAACGGTAATGCCAGGCAACCTACATTCGCACAACTGCAACCAGTAAAGGATGTGTCTAATCCGCAGTATCAGGTTCAGGGTAATCCTTTGCTGAAACCGGAGCAGTCGCATAATCTGAGCTTATCGTTCAATAACCTGAATTTTTTAACGGGACAAACTTTCTTCCTTGGTACAAACTTCAACCTGACCCAGAACCAGATCGTGAATAATACGATCAGAATAAATAATGCAGGAAGTCAGCTTACCACATATAACAATGTGAATGGTAACTATACAGCAAGTGGTTTTTACAATTTCAGCAAGCCATGGAGTAACCGGACGTATATCTTATCAATCAATGGAACGGCCGTATTCAATAACAATATTTCATTTATTGACGGACAGCAGAATGAAGGCAGGAATCTTTTGTTGTCTCAGGGTGCGAAATTTGAATATAATCTCAAAGAATGGCTTGAATTGGATCTTGGTGCCCGATATGGATTGAATCGCGTCAGGTACACATTGCCTGGGCAGCAGAATGTTGATTACTCAAGCTGGGTGATCACGAACAACTCCCGAATTGATATACCGGGTGGATGGGTGTTCAGACATGACCTTGAATATATCATCAATGTTGGACTTTCAAGTAGTGTGAACCAGAATATAACCCTGTTAAATGCTTCGTTCGAGAAGACGATACTCAAGAAGAAGAATGGTATTATCAGAATTAGTGGTTTTGATATTCTTAATCAAAATAAAAGTATCGCCAGAACAGTCAACGGAAATAATATCCTTGATACAAGGGTGAACAGGCTGACGCAATATTTTATGCTGACGTTCATTTACCGTTTCAATAAGTTTGCTGGACAGCAATCTTCAGGAGATGGTCAGCCAATGAATAGACCTCAACGAATGGGTTCTATGAGTTTTTAGGAATTTAATTTCCCTTTTTCAACTTCAATTATCAAATTAGAGGAGATACATTATTGTATCTCCTTTTTTGTACTTGCCAACGTATGTTAAAAGTATTTTTTCTCTTCTTGTATTTCATTGTTACACTAACGTAGTAAAGCTCAGGTATTTTTATTCATCTCATTTTTCTTGAACATCATCAGCAATAGCTTCAACTCTTATTAGTGTAATGAAGCTATTTCTTATGAAAGACCAACCCAAAATCCAATTCCTATTGAAAAACCATTTTATTTTTCCCTTAATTCATCTTGCCTGTTGAATGATTGATGTCATGATCGTTGATGTATAAAGACAACAATCATCATGGATTATTATTTAAGCCGTAATTTTATTGCAACAAGCAACACATGGATTCGATCACACACATCGTATTGGGGGCCTGCATAGGGGAGGTCATTCTAGACAAGAATGCAGGACGAAAAGCCATCCTATGGGGCGCCTTGGCACAGAGTGTTCCTGATATTGATTTTATTGCTGGTCTGTGGATGCCCGTTTCTACTGAGCTGCTCGCGCATCGTGGTCTCACACATTCATTTTTGTTTGCATTCTTGGTCAGTTTCTTTCTTGCCTTGATCGCTGCAAGGTGGCACAAGGCGGAGCCGATCACATTGCGGAAGTGGTTTTTCTTTTTTCTGATCGAGATATTGTGTCATCTGTTTCTTGATTCGCTCAATAACTATGGCATTGGCTGGTTTGAACCTTTTTCTGATCTGCGTTTTTCATTTGATGTGATCTATGTTGCTGATCCTTTGTTCACCATCCTTCCATTGATAGGATTTGCATTTCTACTTTTTTTGAAATCTGATCATCAGCACAGATTGAGGTGGGCAAGAACATCAGTTGCCGTAGCTGCAGTCTATTTGGTATTCGCATTGTATAACAAATATAATATTGACAAGGAGGTGCAGACCTATGCCGCTACTCAAACATCAAAGGGGTACGATTATATGACCACACCCACGTTGCTGAATAATTTTCTGTGGTTCGTTGTCATGCAGGACAGTACTGGTTATAACATTGGCTATCGATCAATTTTTGACAGGAAAGGAGAACTCGTTTTGCATCATATTGACAAAAATGAACATCTTTTGGATGGAGTTGATGACCACAAGGAAGTAATGGAGCTCAAGCAATTTTCGCAGGGGTTTTATACAGTTGAGCAGTGGGGTGACACGCTTGTGTTTAATGATCTCCGTTTTGGACAAATTGATGGGTGGAGAAATCCACGAAGCAGGTTTGCCTTTCATTACTATCTGTCCCATCCAAACGATAATGACTTGATTGTACAGCGTGGTCGCTTTGCGGGTTTTGATGCAGAATCTGCAGCGGTGATGTGGAGACGTATCAAAGGGAGGACTTACTGAAACAATTCATAAAAAAATCCTGGTTCATTCAAACCAGGATTTTGCTCACTCATTTTATGGTAAGGATTATGATCCCATTTTTTTCTTCAGATTCTCATCAATCGCATCCAGAAACTCTTCAGTATAAAGATAATGTTCTCCATGATTCACTTTGTTGCCATGGATACAAACAGCTAGATCTTTGGTCATCTTGCCTTCTTCTACTGTTTCAATACAGACCGCTTCAAGATTGTTTGCAAAATCGATCAGTTCCTGATTGTTGTCAAGTTTACCCCTGAAAGCCAACCCTCTTGTCCATGCAAATATTGAGGCAATTGGATTAGTACTCGTTGGTTTGCCCTTTTGATGATCACGATAATGACGTGTAACGGTACCATGCGCAGCCTCAGACTCCATGGTCTTGCCATCAGGAGTTATCAGCACTGAAGTCATCAGACCAAGAGAGCCGAATCCTTGTGCAACGGTATCACTTTGAACATCTCCATCATAATTCTTACAGGCCCATACAAAGTTGCCATTCCATTTTAATGCACTGGCCACCATGTCATCAATGAGTCTGTGCTCGTATATAATGCCGGCCGCATCATAGGCTGTTTTAAATTCATTCTCGTAGATCTCCTGAAAAATATCCTTGAATCGGCCATCATATTTTTTGAGGATGGTATTCTTTGTACTCATGTACAAAGGCCATTTTTTCTGAAGGGCCATATTGAAGCAGCTCCGTGCAAAACCTTTGATGCTCTCATCGGTATTGTACATGCTGAGTGCGACACCAGCACCTTTGTATTGGTACACTTCATGCTCAATGATGGTGCCGTCCTCTCCTTCAAATTTGATGGTCAGTTTACCTTTGCCGGGTACCACAAAATCTGTAGCGCGGTATTGATCACCGAATGCATGGCGACCAACGATGATCGGACTATCCCAATTGGTTACTAGTCGTGGGATGTTCTTGATCACAATAGGCTCACGAAAAACGGTACCATCCAGAATATTTCTGATGGTGCCGTTCGGACTTTTCCACATCTGTTTCAGGTTAAATTCTTTAACCCTGGCTTCGTCTGGAGTGATGGTGGCACACTTGATACCTACACCATACTGTTTGATGGCATTGGCTGAATCTATTGTAACCTGATCATTGGTTTGATCTCTGTATTCTATCCCAAGATCAAAATATTTGATATCCAGATCCAGATAGGGTAGAATGAGTTTGTCTTTAATAAACTTCCAAATGATCCTTGTCATTTCATCACCATCGAGTTCGACGACTGGGTTGTGCACTTTTATCTTTCCTGCCATAATTTGTATGTTTTACGGCGGCGAAGGTACTAAGTCACGTTCAATTTAACAATCGACAACGCTGCTTTTTATGCCTCGATGTGCTGTACTTCATTTACAGGTCGTATATGGCGCTCAGCTATTTCACGAAGCTTGTCTGTAGCGATGTATTTGAAATGCTTTGCTCTAAAGCGTATCAGCTGTTCCTGATCAAAGTCTGCCAGGATTCTCGATACCTGTTCTTTCGTCGTTCCTGCCAGATCAGCCATCTCCTGTCGGTCAACATGTACCCGAATTCCCATGCTGGTCTGTTTGTAGTTGTATGTCTCTGCGAGATGAACAAGTATCCCGGCTACTTTCTCTCTCACCGTTTGTTGTGCTATTTGAAGCAGTTTTACTTCTGTACTACGTAATTCACGAAGGAAAATTTTCCTGATCTCTTCCTGGAGCAGTTCGTTTTTTTGAACAAGGTTTTTAAAGAAACCTAACTCGATGAAACATACTCTGCTGTCTTCAACCGCTGTTGCCGTGTATGGCTGAAGTCCGGTGTAACTCAAGAATCTGTGTCCCATGGTGTGACTCGGACCGATCAACCTGAGTATGAATGGCCGTTCCGTTTCAGAATTCATCTCCAGTTTGATGACTCCTGATTGGATGAAGTAGATGCCGCTGATCTCATCTCCCTCACGGAAGATCATTTCTCCTTTTTTGAACTCGTAGTGATGTTTGTAAGATTTGTATACATGATCGTCCTGACCGAACGATTTAAGCATGATACAATTTTTAACAGTGCAAGTCTGGCAATAGGATGTGATCCTTGTCATGGTGTTTGGTTTTAAGGTTAGATAAATATTTAACCTACCAACCAGTGCTTTAACTTGTGTAAAGGTTTTTTATTTCGTTAAGGGTAAAAATGACATTTGTTGTCTTTTTAAGTGATTTCTGTCATCTTTTTGTCGTGTTTTTGTGTATTTTATGTGCATTAACTACATTTTGAGCTTTTATCATTACGATGCCAAGAAACTATTTTTAATTCATCATTCAATCTTCAGATCATGGAAAGAAGAAAATTTCTCAATGCAGGATTATTCGCAGGTTCTATTCTTCCTTTGGCCTCAGCGTCTTTATCATTGCCTGTTTCAGCTGAAGAAAGAAAATCGTCTTCAATGCCTGAAAAAGGTCATTTATCCAACAATGGCTCTGTTGTCATCGAAAAGCATGTGACTGGTCGTCCGCATGAAGGAAAGGTATTGGCTGTTATTCAACCACATTGTGATGATGTGCCCATTTTTGCGGGTGGCACAGTAGCAAAGCTTATTGCGGAAGGCTACACCGGTTATATGATCAGAACATCAAATGATGATGCTGCAGGTGTTGGAAAATCAGTAGGTGAGATCGTCTTGAACAATGAGATATCCAACGAAGCCACATCGACAGTATTGGGTTTAACAAAGGTGTATGATCTGGGTTATAGAAATCATCGGTTGGAAGAGTATAATATACAGGAGATCAAAGGCCGACTTATCTTTTTATTCAGGTTGTTGAAAGTTGATACGATCATTTGTTATGACCCCTGGAGTGCATACGAAGAAAATCCTGATCACTACATAACAGCAAAGGCTGTTGAAGCGGCCTGCTGGGAAGCTGGTAGCAGAGATTATCCTGAACAGCTTGATGCGGTAAAGCCATATGGCGTAAAAGAAAAATATTATTTTGCTCGTGGTCCACAGATCGTAAATAGGGTAGTGGATATCAGTCAGTTTGTAGATAAAAAAGTTGAAAGCAATGTGGTGATCAAAAGCCAGGGGCCTGGCGGCGATGCTGGTTCTAGATTGAGAAAAAGTCTGGCGGCACAAGGAAAAAAACTACCCATGCTGGGCAATGATGATGACTCTGCAAATTTCAATTACGTGAAGCATTTCATGCTGGATATGGATTCTCATTACCTGAGGGGAACTCCTTC
>JBKCFW010000063.1:0-3658 GCA_046303675.1 bacterium | reverse complement strand
CCCTAATACTACAGGTTGAAGAAGATTGATTTTTTGTCGGATTGAAACAATGACCAACGCAGCCATGGTTGCCGAAAATGTTGCGATCATGCATGGCAGAAAAATATCTGTTGGATTAGCCGCAGGGGGATTGACCGAAGCCCTCATAGCAATAATGCTTATGGGAATTAGCGTGAGTCCTGATGCATGTAATACAAGAAACATGATCTGCGCATTGCTTGCTGTTTCCTTGTTTGGGTTAAGTGTTTGCAAACTTTCCATTGCTTTCAAACCAAAAGGTGTTGCGGCATTGTCAAGGCCTAATAAATTTGCAGAAAAATTCATCATCATATGTCCGTATGAAGGATGCTTATCAGGTATTTCAGGGAAAAGTTTACTAAAGAAGGGTGCTACCAATCTTGATAAAAATCTTACTGCACCAGCTTTTTCACCAATATTCATAAATCCCAGAAAAAGTGTCAAAATACCAATGAGTTTTATTGAGATTTGCACACTATCTCCGGCAGAAGTGAATATGCCATCAGTGATCTGTTTAAATATCAGGGTATCGCCTGTAATTAGCCATTTGCCAAGTGCAATGATAAAGGCGATCATAAAAAAGAAAAACCAGATATAATTTAGTGCCATTTCCTGGATGTTGAATAAAATCAATTCACTACAAAAAATGCCTTATCGCCTGATTCGCACTATCTTTGCATCGCAAAAATAATATACATGGCATTACAGGCTGGCATCGTAGGTTTACCAAATGTAGGAAAATCAACCTTATTTAATGCATTGAGCAATGCAAAAGCTCAGGCGGCAAACTTCCCTTTTTGTACAATAGAACCCAATGTGGGAGTTATTACTGTCCCAGACGAAAGGTTATTTGAGCTAGAGAAGCTCATAAATCCCCAACGTGTTGTTCCTACTACTGTTGAGATTGTAGATATTGCCGGATTGGTAAAAGGTGCAAGTAAAGGAGAGGGATTGGGAAATCAGTTCTTGGGTAATATTCGAAATACGGATGCGATCATCCATGTGCTCAGGTGTTTTGAGGATGATAATGTGATACATGTGGATGGAAACGTAAATCCTGTTCGAGACAAGGAAGTTATTGACACCGAATTGCAGTTTAAAGATCTTGACAGTGTTGATAAGAAACTTTCAAAAACTGAGAAGAATGCAAAAAATGGTGATCGTGAGACACTTCGTGCTATTGAAGTGTTGAAAGATTTGAAGTCTCATCTTGAGGAGGGCAAAAATGCAAGGGCATTCAAGGTATCTGATGAAGAAAAGGAAAAATATGTCAACGATATGTTTCTTTTGACCATAAAGCCGGTAATTTATGTATGTAATGTTGATGAAAAAAGTGTAGTTACAGGCAATACGTTTACAGCAATGGTTCAGGAAGCCATCAAAGACGAGCACGCCGAAATACTTTACATCAGTGCTGAAATTGAAAGTGAGATCGCTGTAATGGAAAATTATGATGATAGGAAATTATTCCTCGAGGACCTTGGTTTATCTGAGAGCGGTGTTGTTAGGTTGATCAAGTCTACTTATAAATTGCTAGATCTGGCTACATACTTCACTGCTGGTGTTCAAGAAGTAAGGGCATGGACCATCAAAAAAGGAATGGTTGCTCCACAAGCTGCTGGTGTAATCCATACCGATTTTGAAAAAGGGTTTATCAGGGCAGAAGTAATTAAGTATAATGATTTTATCGAACTAGGTTCAGAAGTCGCCTGTAAAGAAGTTGGTAAAATGGCTGTACAAGGTAAAGATTATGTTGTGCAGGATGGTGATATCATGCACTTTAGGTTTGCTGTATAATTTTAGCTTCTCCATAAATAAAAAACCCGGAAGATTAATATTCCGGGTTTTTTATTTATTTGATTGAATATTATTGAGGTAACAGAACCTGATCAATCTTGTGCATCACACCGTTCAGGTAGTGCTGATCACTGCTGCCATTTGGTTCTGGAAGCATATTTATCACCACATTTGCGGCTGTTTGGTTAGCAGCACCTTTTACAGTGGCAGCTGTAACAAAAGGAACACCAAAAGTAGCCTTTAGGCCAAGTCCGGGATGATTGGCAACAACTCCATTTAAAACTGTAGGAAAGTTTGCAACAGTTGTGGGCAAGTTATTGGTGAAAGCACGTTTAGTCATAACATGATATACAACAATGCCTTTTACAGTTTGTGCAGTCAGTACCGGAAATAATGCTGGATTTTGGAACACTTGAGGAGTACTAGCGAGAACTTGAGCAGTTCCATATGCTTGTTGTTGTGGCATACCCTGTCCCATGAGTGCTTGTGTTATTGCTCCTGTTAATAGTGTTTTAAAAGCATTGTCAGTAGGAGCAAAAACAGTGAAATTGGCACCTATGTTCTTCATTAATCCTTCAAGATTTGATAAACTATTGCTTGCAACTCCACTATCTGCACGTTGAATCGCAGCTTTGAGATAGGTTAGTTCTGAATCAGTGTTAATTCTATCCCAGAGATACCTGCTAGGTGGCATTACGACGCCTGCAACAGTATGAATCACCCCATTGGATGCTTCAGTATTTGCAGCTTTAATAGGAATGTTGTTGATCCATGCTCCATTGACCGTTGTTGGGAAAGTGGTCAATCTGAGCAATGCACTAACGCTCGGTGCAGGATTCAACAAGGAAGGATACTGTAGATTGGGGAATGTTGAAGGAATTTGACTGGACAATACTTTTTGTGGTACAACATGATATAAAAGTGCAGGAGTTAACTGCTCAAGTGGCAGTACGTTGGCAACTTCCTGTGTAATACCTGATGCAATGAAGGCCGCATTGTCGGGTGCAAACAAAGTATATTGCTTGCTGGTATCTTGAAGCGCTGAAAGTAAACCTGCACGGGTAAGTGCAGACTTCAAAATACTGAAGCTTGCATTGTCACTGATCAGTGTCCCGATAGAATAACCAGTATGTTTTGGAAAAGTATTTGCAACAGGTTCCGGTACATCCTTATTGCATGAAGTTGATACCAGTGCAATGAATAGCGCCAGTGGTAATATTTTCTTTATCATAGTATACGTTTGTTTCATGATCTTTTGTTTTTTGTACAGTTGGGATGATCAAGTAGGATTAGAAAATATTATATCCAAAGGAGACATAATACAAACCACCAATTGATGGGTTGGCAAGTCCGGTAATATAATATTGGTTGAATAAATTATTAGCACCCAATCTAACAATAGAGTTGATCTTGGGGAACTTGTACCCGATCTGGGCATCCAATATATGATATGCTGGAACGGTTCCATTTGCCAAATCACTTTGGTACTCGATCTCAGACTGCCAACGATAAACAATATTGAAACCTACCCTCTTGCTTTTACCCAAGCCATTGTTTCCAAATCCGATATTTGAACGGTATTTAGGAGAATTAAAGAAGGTAATGTATCCAACAGGTGCGTTTACGAGAACATCTGATGAAAGATTACTGTTCAGATAATATCCTTTATTGAACTTGTACTCAAGCGAAAGTCCCCAACCGTTTGTTTTCACTTTTGAAGGTGAATTCACAGGGATTGACAATATTCTTCTCTTTGCAGGGTCAATTAAATCAAGTGGACTTGGACTGCTTGTTATTGATTGTACTACGTTTACGCGAGTCAGGAAGTCCTGATAATTTCCTA
>JBKCFW010000062.1:0-13585 GCA_046303675.1 bacterium | reverse complement strand
ACGATGATCAAACCTGATGCTTTTGCAGCTGGTAATTCAGGTGCAATTCTCAAACATATTGAATCCGCAGGATTCAGCATCAAGGCCATGAAATTGATCAGATTGACTGCAGAAAAAGCCGGTGAGTTTTATGCTGTACATAAAGAAAGACCCTTCTATGGAGAATTGGTTGCTTTTATGAGCAGTGGTCCGATCGTTGCTGCAATCCTTGAAAAAGAAAATGCAGTTGAAGATTTCAGGAAACTCATCGGAGCAACAAACCCGGCAAATGCAGAAGAAGGTACAATTCGTAAAATATATGCAAAGAGTGTAGGGGAAAATGCAATTCATGGCAGTGACAGTGATGAAAATGCCGCTATTGAAGGTAATTTCTTCTTCTCTGCGTTTGAAAGGATATAGTGTAAACTTCGTCCCGTGTAGCACTGTACTATACATTTCTGACCGTTCTGGTCAATTATGTTCTTATCCGAAACATCAAATTTTATCCCCTAAAAGGATCAAATTGATATTTCGGATTTTTTTTGGCAACTTTCCCATTAGCTCCTTGTTATCTTTACAATTCAATCAGAAACATGGCGTATTCATCACTTGAGCAGTGTTTGCTAGACCTTGAACAACATGGACAATTGGTCAGGGTCAAAGAAGAGGTAGATCCATTGCTCGAAATGGCCACCATACATCACAGGGTTTATGAAGCTGGAGGTCCTGCCCTGTTGTTTGAGCGAGTTAAAGGATCTAGATTCAGGACTGCTTCTAACATATTTGGATCATTGGATCGAAGCAGTTTTATTTTCCGTGATACCCTGGAACAGATGCAAAAACTAATAAGGCTTAAGAATGATCCTGTCTCTGCCTTGAAAAATCCTTTCCAACATCTTGGGGCATTGATTGCCGGTACTAAGGCCCTTCCATTGAGAAATCCATTGCAAAAACCAGTTCTGTTTCAGGAAATAACGATCAAGGATATTCCGCAGATAAAACATTGGCCTAATGATGGCGGAGCTTTTGTCACACTCCCTCAGGTATATACTGAGGATGTTGAAAAGCCTGGCATCATGAATGCCAATCTTGGTATGTATCGTATTCAGCTTTCAGGGAATGAGTATGTAATGAATGAAGAAATTGGATTGCATTATCAACTTCATCGTGGCATAGGGGTGCATCAATCCAAAGCCAATAAGTTGGGTAAACCTCTGAAGGTGAGCATTTTTGTAGGTGGGCCACCTGCACATACTGTCGCAGCTGTTATGACGCTGCCGGAGGGATTAAGTGAAATGACTTTCGCCGGCGCGCTCGGTGGTAGACGATTTCGTTATGTTTACAAGGATGGTTACGCGATCAGCACAGATGCAGATTTTGTGATTACGGGCGAAGTAATGCCAGAAGAAAACAAACCAGAGGGTCCATTTGGTGATCACCTTGGTTATTACAGCCTTACTCACCCCTTCCCTTTGATGCGTGTACACAAGGTGTTTGCCAGAAAGAATGCAATTTGGCCGTTTACTGTAGTCGGCAGACCACCACAAGAGGATACGAGTTTCGGACAACTCATTCATGAGATCACAGGAGAAGCCATTCCAACAGAAATACCCGGACTCAAAGAAGTTCATGCAGTTGATGCTGCCGGTGTTCATCCTTTGCTTCTCGCCATAGGAAGTGAACGATACACTCCTTATTTACCTACCAAACAACCAGCAGAGTTGCTCACTATAGCCAACCATGTTCTGGGAACTGGACAACTGAGTTTGGCGAAGTTTCTTTTTATCACCGCTGATGAAACAAACAGACTTTCAACACATGATGAAGCTGCATTTTTTCAATACATCTTGGAACGATTGCATACCGACCGTGACATCCATTTTTACACCAACACAACCATCGATACACTTGATTATTCAGGCACTTCGATCAATTCAGGCAGCAAGGTTGTTTTTGCCGCTTACGGCGATCCAATAAGAAAATTAGATACTGAAATTCCAGAGACTATAAAACATTTGAAAAATATCAAGGATTGTTCTCTAATCATTCCAGGAATTATTGCTGTACAAACCGATCCTTTCATAGGATCAGATGATACAGAAGAATTGATAAAAACTTGGGATGAACAATTTGCAAACTCCCTTGATCAACTCTCTGGCACTCCCCTTTTGGTGTTGTGTGATGATGCTTCTTTTACTGCTGCTAACATGAGAAATTTTTTATGGGTCACTTTCACCAGATGTAATCCATCCCATGATATACACGGTATTAAAGCAACTGTTGTACATAAACATTGGGGCAGCAAAGGTCCGATTGTGATCGATGCACGTATAAAACCTCATCATGCTCCTGCTGTTGAGTTAGATCCTGAAACAGTTAGGAAAACAGATAAACTTTTCGCACCAGGTGGTAGTCTGCATGGTATCTTATAATCCCAATAATTAACCCTGACATGACCATTGAACATTTTCTCGAAACAGTAAACAATAAAATACCACCTGATTTTTCATCTATGTATCTAAAAACACTCTGGTACGCCGGTATCGGAGATTGGGATAAAGCACATGAGATCATTCAGGATGAGCCCGGCAAACATGCTGCGCTGCTTCATGCACATTTGCACCGGGTTGAAGGAGATCAATGGAATGCTGATTATTGGTACAGAAAAGCTGGAGAAACATGCCCTAATTGTGGACTGGAGGAAGAATGGAAACTACTTGTAGAAAAATTCATTTCCTGAACTGTAACAATTAAAATATACAAAGTACCTCCATAAAAAAGCCCCGGCTATCGCCAAGGCTAATTTGTGTTGTCGGGAAGACAAGATTATTGCCTTCGGCAGGGACAAGGGACTAGGGACAAGTGATACAGTCAACTAACTCAACTTCTCTAAACCTCTCTAAACCTTGTATTTCGTAAAACGCACGCGCACAAAAAAGCCCTAGCTATCGCCAAGGCTAATTTGTGTTGTCGGGAAGACAAGATTCGAACTTGCGACCCCTAGCACCCCATGCTAGTGCGCTACCGGGCTGCGCTACTTCCCGAAATTTTTGCAAAAGTAAAGAATTTAAGGCCGTTTTTCAACCTTTTGTACCTCTAATTCACCTACAAATCTATATCTTCGTGTAATTCATAGCATATGACTATCCTCTTCCGCAAAGTCTGCATTAAGGATAAAAACTCTACGCACAACGATAAAATTCGTGATCTTCTTATTTCCAATGGAGTAATAGTTGATATCTCAGAAAAAATTGATGCGCAGGCTGACAAGACAGTCGACTTGAATGAGCTCCATGTTTCTCCGGGATGGATCGATATTTTTGTCACAGGTACAGATCCTGGTTTTGAATTCAAAGATGATCTTGATTCAATAGCTGCTTCTGCCGCTCATGGTGGTTATACACATGTGTTTTTAACACCCAACACCAATCCTATAACACAGAACAAAGCAGGAGTTCAATACATCAACGATAAAAAAACATCTCACCCCGTTCAACTTCATCCTATTGGTGCTGTCACCAAAAACACTGAAGGAAAAGAACTCACTGA
Organism: bacterium; assembly: GCA_046303675.1. Classification (GTDB taxonomy): domain Bacteria; phylum Bacteroidota; class Bacteroidia; order Chitinophagales; family Chitinophagaceae; genus Pollutibacter. The sequence goes on along the minus strand of JBKCFW010000062.1, from coordinate 10,057 downwards.
GATGTATGATATGAAAAACAGTGGAGCAATTGCCTTTAGTGATGGAAGTAAAAGTATTCAATCTGCTGGTCTTTTGATTAAGGCCTTGCAATACATCAAAGCCTTTAATGGTAATATCATTCAAGTGCCAGATGATAGAACCATTGCTCCCCATGGTCTTATGCACGAAGGAATTGTTTCCACGCAGATCGGTCTACCTGGTAAACCAGCATTGGCTGAAGAGATTATGGTGGCGAGGGATATAGAGCTACTTAGGTACACTGATTCATCTCTGCACATAACCGGTGTAACATTGGCCACCAGCGTTGAGATGATCAGGGAGGCCAAAAAAGAAGGTTTGAAGCTGACTTGTTCAACAACTACCCATCATCTTGTCTTCACAGACAAAGACTTGCTCGATTCTTACAATACGAATTTAAAAGTTAATCCTCCTCTACGTACTGAATCAGATCGCTTAGCGTTAATCCAAGCTATTAAAGATGGAACAATTGATTGTGTTACAACACATCATACACCACAACATATTGATGCCAAAGTGTGTGAGTTTGAATACGCTGGATATGGGATGTTGGGATTAGAGACTGCTTTTGGAATTTTAGGAAATCTTGGTCTAAGCCTGGATCAGATACTCAACGTATTGTGCAATCATCCCAGAAAAATATTTGGACTCGCTAGCGGTATTGAAAAAGGATCATCGGCAGATCTCACCTTTTTTGCCCCCAGTGGTGAAAAAGTTGCCGTGAAAGAAGATGTTCAATCCCGTTCATCAAACTCTCCATATATCGGAATGAAGCTTAAAGGCCTTGTAGTTGGCACCCTTCTATCTTCTAAACACAACATCAAATGATTATGGAGAAAAAGACCATGAGCCATTTTCTGGCTGGGGCTATTGTAGCAGCCATTTTGATTTTCTATTCAGTAATATTGATTATTTCTGATCAGATCCAAAATCAACAATTGGCATGGATCTCTTATGTGTTGATGATTGGATCATTGATATACTTCATCAGGGAGTATGGACATGCACTTGATTTCAACATCACGTTTGGTAAACTTTTTTCATATGGATTTAAGTCAACCACCTTTGCCACGATCATTATGCTTGCCTTTCAGGTTTCACTCAATTTGATTTTTCCGGAAATGCAAGAAAAAATGATTGAAGTTGCACGTGAAAAAATGAGTGAAGACCCCAGGGTTACTGAGGAAGCTATAGAGATGACGACCACTTTTCTTACCAAAACATTTTGGCCTCTTCTGATCGCAGGAACACTTTTTGGTTCTTTGGTTATCGGTGCTATAGGTTCATTGATTGGTGCTGCTATAACTCCTAAGAATCCTAAAACCCCATTTGAACAATAAATGAATATTTCAGTAATCATACCACTTAAAGACGAGGCTGAATCGCTTCCGGAATTATGTTCCTGGATCAGGCGTGTGATGGAAGCAAATAGTTTTTTGTTTGAAGTGATAATGGTTGATGATGGCAGTAGGGACAATTCGTGGAATGTAATATCTGAGATACACAAAGGAGATAAACGTTTTCGGGGTATCAAATTCAAAAGGAATTATGGTAAAAGTGCTGCCTTAAATGTTGCTTTCCGTGAAGCAGTTGGCGAAGTTGTAATAACGATGGATGCTGATCTGCAGGACAGTCCTGATGAAATTCCAGCACTTTATAATAAGGTCTTGAATGAGAATTATGACTTGGTGAGTGGCTGGAAGAGAAAGCGCTATGACAATGTATTGACTAAAAACATCCCATCTAAACTCTTCAATGCTGTAACAAGGAGAATGTCAGGAATTCAACTCAATGATTTCAATTGTGGATTGAAAGCTTATCGAAATGAGGTTATCAAGCATGTTGAGGTATATGGAGAGATGCATCGTTATATACCGGTACTGGCCAAATGGTCAGGATTCGACCTTATTGGAGAGAAAGAAGTAGAACACCGTCCGAGAAAATATGGGTCTTCAAAATTTGGCTGGGAGCGATTTGTGAATGGTTTTTTAGATCTCACAACCATCATGTTCATTGGTAAATTTGGAAAAAAGCCTATGCAGTTTTTTGGATTACTTGGAAGTTTTGCTTTTCTGGTTGGATTTGGCTTCATCGCTTATCTTGTAATATCCAAACTGATCAATTTTGATTTTGCCATAACAACACGCCCTGCTTTCTACATATCACTTACGATCATGATCATCGGAACACAGTTGTTCCTTGCAGGTTTTATTGGTGAATTGATAGCGCGTAATTCGCCTGACAGAAATACGTATAACATAGAAGAAAAAATTTAATAGCTAATTTTTTTCCTAGGTGTTTTTTTCAGTATTTCTCTTATGAATCCTGTTCCATATGCTATCATTTGAATCCATGTTGCTACAACAGCCAGAAAAGTTACTGTAAGACTTTTTGTCTTTATAACACATTCAACACCAACAGCTAGAAGATAAAAAGAATACAAGAAAATGATTGTGTAACAAATACTCATATTGATACAAGCCCAAATAGGCATTGAGAAAAAACCCAACGTAAAAAAAAGAGGTAATAAATGAATAATGTTTAATGATCCGGGGTGGATTTGTTTTAAAAATATCCTGGTTTGGCCAAATGAGAATACCTGCTTAAAGAAATTAGAAAGCGTTGTCCTCCTTTTGTGATAAACAAAAGCTTCTGAAATTAAAATTGAATGATATCCTTCTTTTTTTAATCTATGACTAAGCTCAATATCTTCTCCTCTATTGGTGTAATGAAAACCACCAAGATCGATAAAAGTCGACTTCCTAATACCAAAATTGAAAGAACGCGGTTCAAACGAACCTAATTGTTTCTTTGCACCCCTGATTCCACCTGTTGTCATATAGGACGTCATCGTATGGCTTATTGCTTTTTGAAGAGAGTTGAAATCATCAGAAGCGCTGTCCGGGCCACCCCAGGCATCAAAGGATCGTTTATGCATTTCTTCTTCAACTTTTAGGAAATACCCTTGCGGTATGATACAGTCAGAATCAAAAAATACAATATACTCACCCTTTGCTTGTGCAACTCCAAAGTTTCTGCTATCTCCTTGTCCACTATTCTCTTTAAAAAAGTAATGTATATCCAATAGAGATGAATATTCAGTAATCACCGTTTTACAATCAATTGAGGATCCGTCTTCTACTATGATAACTTCAAAATCTTTTGACAATTGTTTATTCAGGCTGTCCAGTAGTTTGGATATTTCATCAGGCCTGTTGTAAACGGCTACAACAACTGAGTATTTAGGTATTTTTTCTGCCATTCTTTTAAATTAACTAAACAATTATTGTTAAATGTAAAACATACTTTAACTTAATCGTTCAACCAATGAATAATAATTTTGTTGGTATAAGAATATTTGATTTTATACAATGTCATTCCGGAAACCCTTTTTCATCATTTTTTTCTTATTCATTTTCATTTCTGAGGATCTAATTGCACAATTAAGCAGCAGGCATCTCACAGAATTGAAAAGCAAAGAGGATAGTTTAAGCCCTGTATCTAGAGCAATTGTGCAGTCGGAAGATATATCAACCAGATTCCGTTCAGATAGTCTTTTTACAAGAATGCTTGTCAGGGCTCTAAAGATCCCCTATTCGTTTGATTATCCTTTTGATTCCCTTACAACAGTTTCCCGTTTGTATGCCCCTGACAGCAGTTTCAGGATCTTTACCTGGCAGGTCAGCAAGGATGAAAATGTCCACCGCAGACACGGCGCGATTCAGATTCAAACCCACGATGGCAGTTTAAAACTGTTTCCGCTGATTGATAGAAGTCATATGATCATCAATCAGCAGGATACGATCACAAACAACGAATGGTGGATAGGGTCAATATATTATAAGATCATTCTAAAAGAGCATCTTGGTAAAAAGTATTATACGTTACTGGGATTCGACGAACATTCAATCCGCAGTACAAAAAAACGTATTGAGGTATTATATTTTAACGAACAAAAGTTGCCCGTTTTTGGTGGTCAATTCTTTGATTTCTCACAAGACAGCATTCCTCAAAAACATCGATCACGGTACTGGATTGAATACAAGAAAAATGGAAATGCCAGGATGTTGTATGATGAGGAAATGGATCTTATCATGGTAGAACACCTCATTTCTGAAACTGGAGAGCCTGCTAAAAAATATACGTTAATACCTGATGGTGATTACGAAGGATTCAAATGGATAAAAGGGAAAGGGCAACACATAGAAAAGGTATTTACCTTTAAGCTGGAAGATGGACAAGCACCTGCAGAAGTACCTTTGAATAAAGAGTGACAGTATTTATACCGTGTTTGGGCTGTTAATCATCTAGCTTAAGCACGGCCAAAAATGCTTCTTGAGGAACTTCAACATTTCCTATCTGCCTCATTCTTTTCTTACCTTCTTTTTGTTTTTCAAGGAGTTTTCGTTTCCTGCTGATATCGCCTCCATAGCATTTTGCGGTAACATCTTTTCGCATAGCCGATATATTTTCCCTTGCTACTACTTTTGCGCCAATAGCCGCCTGTATTGCAATCTGGAATTGTTGTCTGGGTAACAATTCTTTTAATTTTTCACAAAGTTTTCTACCAAAGTCTTGAGCACGACTCCTGTGTATAAGTGCGGACAACGCATCTACTTTATCGCCATTCAATAAGATATCCATTTTAACGATGTCACTGTCCCTATAGCCGATAGGATGATAGTCAAACGATGCATATCCCCTGGTCTGACTTTTTAATTTATCATAAAAATCAAATACAATTTCTGTCAATGGCATCTCAAATATCAATTCAACCCTTGTTTGGGTAAGGTAACTTTGGTTGATGAGTATACCACGCTTACCCAGGCACAGTGTCATGATATTTCCGATGTACTCAGGTTTTGATATGATCTGAGCTTTAATGAAGGGTTCTTCAATATGATCCATTTGAGTTGGATCCGGCATTTCACTTGGATTATTTACTTGGATTATTTTGCCTTTGGTATCATAGGCAATAAAGCTTACGTTAGGTACAGTAGTTATTACTGTTTGGTTGAATTCTCTTTCCAGTCTTTCCTGGATAATTTCCATATGCAGCAATCCAAGAAATCCGCACCTAAAACCAAATCCCAATGCCTGAGAGGTTTCGAGTTCATAAGTTAGAGAAGCATCATTGAGCTGAAGTTTGTCCATACACTCTCTCAATTCCTCAAATGCATCTGTCTCAACAGGAAAAATACCTGCAAATACCATCGGTTTCACTTCTTCGAAGCCTTTGATTGCCTCTGCGGGATTGATCGCACTTACGATAGTATCGCCAACTTTTACTTCTTTAGCATTTTTAATACCGGTTATAAGGTAACCAACATCTCCACACTTAACCTCTTTTTGTTCTTGCATCGTGAGTTTCAGAATACCAACCTCATCAGCTGCGTATTCTGTGTCTGTCGACACAAACTTGATTTTCTCTCCTTTTTTCAGACTGCCGTTCATTATCCTGTAATAAACAATAATGCCCCTGAAGGAATTAAACACACTGTCGAATACCAATGCTTGAAGCGGTGCTTCAGGGTTTCCTTTTGGTGAGGGGATTCGATCTACGATGGCCTCTAAAACGGCCTCTATACCTATACCGGTTTTTCCACTCGCCAATAATATTTCTTCAGCCTTACATCCTATGAGATCAACGATCTGGTCTTTTACCTCTTCGATCATTGCACCATCCATATCAATTTTGTTGATGACTGGAATAATTTCCAGGTTATTATCAACAGCCAGATACAAATTTGATATAGTCTGTGCCTGTATACCTTGTGTTGCGTCAACCAACAACAATGCACCCTCGCAAGCGGCCAAAGCTCTGCTGACTTCGTAGCTGAAATCTACGTGTCCGGGTGTATCAATCAGGTTCAATGTAAAAGCTTCGCCTTTACTGTTTTTGTAGTTGATCTGAATAGCATGACTTTTAATAGTAATACCCTTCTCACGTTCAAGATCCATGTCATCCAGCACCTGATCCATCATATCTCTGTCGCTTATGGTATTGGTTGCCTGCAAAAGACGATCTGCAAGGGTTGATTTACCATGATCGATATGGGCAATTATGCAAAAATTTCTGATATTTTTCATGGAACTATGAAGGGAAAATTGAATAAATTAAACAATTTAAGTACGCAAAGCTAATCAATTTAGCCTGAATCAATTGAAATTAACACGGTTCAATATGTGAATAAAAGCTTTTACCGGCTTGAGCAAAAAATGTATTTTCGCCTTAATTATGGAGAATCTTAAAAGTTTATTTGAAGCGGCAAAGAAGGATGTTGAGATGCTTACAGAACGACCTAGCAATGAAACACTCCTGCTTCTTTATGCCCTATACAAACAAGCAACTGAAGGTGATAACAATAATGATGAGCCACAAAATCCATTCGATTTTGTTGCTAAAGCAAAATATGAGGCTTGGATATCACATAAAGGGAAGTCCACCGATCAGGCTATGCAAGAATATATCGATCGTGTAGATCGTCTGAGAGCCTAGACTGCTGTTGAATTCAGTGTTATCTAAGTTGCAATTATTTTAATGCCTTGATGATCTGAACAAATTCAGAGGCAACCAATGATGCACCTCCAACGAGTCCTCCATCTACATCCGACTGTCCGAATAGTTCTGCTGCATTAGCTCCTTTTACACTGCCTCCATACAAGATCGAAATGTTATCAGCAACATCACTACCATATTTTTTTGCTATAACATCTCTGAGATGAGCATGCATTTCCTGAGCCTGTTCCGCTGAAGCAGTTCGTCCGGTACCAATTGCCCAGATCGGTTCATACGCGATCACAACACGCTGGATATCTTCCTTCTTGAGATGAAATAAAGATTCATGCAATTGTGACTCCACATATTGGTTTTGGGTGTTCTGCTCTCTGATCGAAAGGGGTTCACCACAACAGAATATGGGTGTTATTCCTTTTGAGAGGCAGAGATCAACTTTTTCGGCCAGCATCGCATTTGTTTCATTAAACAATTCCCTACGCTCGCTGTGTCCAACTATGCAATGATTGATATCAATAGAGCTCAGCATATCTACAGAGACCTCTCCTGTGAAAGCTCCTGAAGATTTATGATGACAGTTTTGTGCAGCAACATAAACATTTGAACGACCTTTTATTATTTCATTTAAAGAGATCAGGAATGGATATGGAATAGCAAAAATAACCTCCTGATGTTGATCAGGTTGTATATCTGCAGAGATGATGTCATTAAGTAATTGTTTACCCTCCTGGATGGTCTTGTTCATTTTCCAGTTTGCGGCGGCAATTTGCTTTCTCATGTTATTTGTTGTTTATTGTATAAAGTGGTTATTATTTCTTTGGTTTCAGAATCTAATTGTTTGTTTTTCATCATCATCCAACGATCAACTTCATCCAATAGTTTTTCCATCTCATAGATTGATTTACCATCACTACCCCATGAAAAACCTGGAATGAATTTTGGAATAAGTCCGGCATTTGCAAAAATATTTGCAAATGGACCAATAACAGTCCCACTGTTAAAAGATGTATTGATTGCTGTTTTTACATGGTCTCCCATGAAAATACCTACTTTTTGATGAGCAAGACGATATGATCTGGAATGAATATCCCATACTTTAATTTTTCCACCCGTATTTTTCAAATTGGAACATGTGGTTCCAGCTCCAAGATTACACCACGCTCCAATGTAGCTGTCCCCTATATATCCATGATGTGCTTTATTAGAATATGAATGAAAAATTGAATTTTTGACCTCTCCAGCAATAACACAATCATTGCCTATTGAAGTGCCACCATAGATCGTTGCGCCCATTTTAACCACACTGTTTTTCCCAATGTATACCGGACCGCGCAACATGGCTCCATCCATGATAAGAGCATGGTCATCTATGTAAACCGGACCTTCAGATAAGTTGATGGTGCAATGTTCTATGTTAGCCGTCTTACTTATATAAAGTGGATGATTTCCACTTGTTCTAATGTTACTCAATTGTTCAGAAGGCATTCTTCCGAAGGTCAAGAGTCTGATATCATCGTTTGTAGCACTTTTATTGATGGAGATAACATCCCACAGTCTTTCAACTTTTGTCAAACCATTTTGTGGTAATGAATCAGACGAAAAAAACTCATTAAGATTCAAGTCAGCGCCCGGAATTAGATTTGCATTGATCACCTTGTCTGCCTGACCATCTTGTTTCTCTTCAATCCATTGTAGATCTATTCCTTGTTGTGCAGCAAGCAGTTCCCATTTCTCCTTAACCGTGAGGATACCGATCCGTAAATCGCTGACTTCTCTTGTGAGTGTTAGCGGATAAAAATCGCGTTTTAAATCGGCTTGTTTGAGTAATAAACTTGGCATTGAACCTTATGAATATGAAAATACAACATGCATTATATATAGAAAACCCTCCAAAAGGAGGGTTTAAAAAATGTTTGTTGCTAATTTACTTCTTAGCGTATTTCTTTTTGAACTTATCAATTCTACCTGCCGTATCCACCAACATGTTCTGGCCGGTAAAGAATGGGTGTGAAGTATTGGAGATCTCAAGTTTGATCAAGGGATACTCTTTACCGTCTTCCCACTGGATGGTTTCTTTTGAGGCTGCAGCTGATCTTGTAAGGAAAGATGTTCCGTTACTCATGTCTTTGAATACTACAAATCTGTAATCTTCTGGATGGATACCTTGTTTCATTGTTATTGATTTTTAGGCTGCATGGATTTGGCCATGACATTTAATAAGTGTGCGAAGGTAGTGTTTTTGACTGAAATAATCAATTTTTATGAGAATCAGCTCTTCATATTCTCAAACTGCAGGGCCAAAGAGAGTTCAGCCTGTTTACAGGTCTGGATAACCTCTTGAAGGTCATCTATTTTCTTTGCTGTAACCCGGATGATATCATCCATGATCTGTGTCTGCACTTTAAGGCCAGAGTCTTTGACCAATTTGGTGATCTTTTTAGCATCCTCCTGTTTGAGTCCGTTTTTGACGATTATCTCTTTTTTTATCGTCTTCCCACTTGGATATGCATCTTTTGAGAGGTCAAAAGCATGAGGAGATATTCCCTGTTTGTTGGCTCGGTTGACAAGGATCTCAATGAGCTGCCTCATTTTCATGTCATCCGACGTTTCCAATGATATTTTCATATCTTTTTTATTCAATTCGACAACCACGACAGAATCTTTGAAATCAAATCGGTTTGTAACTTCTTTCTTGGTTACATTAATTGCATTATCAAGCAATTGTGCATCTACTTTACTTACGATATCAAAGGATGGCATGATTTATTGATTTATGTTGTTCTCGATCTTACATTTCCGAGTTTGACCCATAATATTCCACCGCCGATAACAAGCAGCGTGGAGATTATTTCTGCTTGTGTTGGGTGAAAACCCAGAAAATCATACGTGGAATTTACCCTGATTTTTTCGATAAAAAATCTTTCAAATCCATTTAACATCAGATATAATGCAAAGAGTCTGCCTGGAACTGAGATTTTCTTTCTTACCCCCCATAAAATTGAAAAAAGGAATCCACAGGCTATGATCTCATACAGTGTGGTTGGAAATACAGGAGGGATCAGTTGATTGCAATATGAGCCTTCGCAACCAGGTATGGGTACACCCACTTCATTTACATTGTGCGGAAAATTATATGCCCAAAACCAATTGGGTAGCCAATCTGCACCCTTGTAAGCAATATGAGGTATGTTATCCAGGCTTCCGAACTCGGCAACCAGGAATCTGGCATATTCAGGATTTTTTTGAAGCGTATTTACAAATTCAGTTGGTGTACTTTCGACAACTTTATTTTCTGCATTCACTGTATAAGCACTGTTAAATACTCCCCAGTCACCATCACCTGCTATATGACATCCCATTCTTCCGATCGCATAGGCGATCATGAGTGCAGGTGCAGCAGAATCAACAAGGTGTTTTACATCAATTTTTTTTCGCTTTGCATAGAGAATGATCATTGTTGCAGCAACAATCAATCCGCCGTAAAATGTTAATCCACTCGGGGCAAGCAGATTGCCAATAGG
>JBKCFW010000061.1:0-13746 GCA_046303675.1 bacterium | reverse complement strand
ATCCAATATGGGTATGGGTCAAAATTAAAATCTTGTCGATAATTGTCTATACCTTCTTTCTCAATAATATCGCCGATCATTTTGGTCATCCACTTTCTTGCTTCTTTGTCTCCCAATTTGAACATGTAATTATTGGGGTTAACCTGATTGTCCCCTTCGATTTGAATAAGCCATTCTGGGTGTGATTTTTGAATTTCTGTACCTGCATATACCCTTTCAGGCTCAAACCAAACCATAAATTTAGCCCCTAGTTTATGAACTGCATCTGCAATAGGTCTCAATCCATTCGGGAACCGCTCTTTATGTGGTGTCCAATTGCCCACATTGCTCCACCATTCACCTTTTGCGCCTGTTTCCCAGCTTACCCCATTATACCAGCCGGCATCCAGCCAAAATACTTCAGGAATCAATTTAAATTGTTTATACCGATTTAATAGTGCAAGGGCAAATGATTCAGATAGACAGCCATATTCTGAACAAGGCGCCGGATCGCCATAGTCTATCATACTTGCCAATGCGGGTTTTGCAAGAACCCCATTTATTTTAGGGGAATGATGAGCAAGAATAAATTGCCGAAATTGATTGTGACCAATCATTCTATCTGCACCCTGCCAAAATAACAAGCAAATTTTTGGTGTACGAATTTCTTCACCTGGATATAATGTCAATTTCATTTTCTCCATTCCAGATACTAGGGAGACTGAATGTGTGTCATCATTCAAGACATTTGCATACCACTTCCCAGTCCACCCAATTGCTGCCATGATCCCCTGGTGTCCGGGCATTTCGATATTGAAGAAAGGCATGGCTGTGTTGTCAGAGGAGCGCCCTCCGCTAGGCGTCATGTATACGGGTTTATTGATTTCTAATTTTTCATCTATAGGTTGGAAATCCGTTCTTTCATGATCGCTACCTTTTGCATGATAGAGCATGAAGTTGCCCTGTTCTTTTGATTCAAATGATTGATCAATCACTGCAGCTTTCTCAATCAGGGGTGAATTATTAGAAGATGTATTGGTAAAGTTCAAAACCCACTCTACAGCATTGAAATCATTAAAGCAAGTCACTTTACATTTTACTAATAATCCGCTTTTGGGATCTTTATAGGTATATATAACCTCTTCAGTATTTTGGTCGATGTGCTTAAATTCGCTGGCAGTAAAATTCCATTTCGTGATAAAGTTGGCTGATTTCTTTCCACCATACTGAAATGAAAAGGGAGGGATCTTTCCTTTTGAAAAATGTTGCGCTACCCATTGGTGAACAGACAAACTGGTATTTGGTATGTATGATGCTGATTGACTAAAGATTTTTAGAAAAGCTAAGTTTAGAAATAAAAATATTAAACCTGGTTGGATAAATTTTCTATACAATACATATCCATTCATAGTATTTGATTTTAAAATTTGATTGTCTCAATTTTTTGTTTTCGTTCTAACACTTAAATCTAGTGCAATTATTCTTGGAAATTTAAAGTAAACATGAATCCCCCAGTGGGTTCACCAAAACGAGGCCACCTTTATCGGAGTGGTCTTTTTTGGGCTATGTAATAAATTTGTAAATTATGGATTTTGTTTTAAGAGAGGGAGTATTCATTTTATGCTCGGTAAACTTTAAAAATTTATATACTTTTCTTGCCAATACTGTTTAATTTCATCTATATAATGTCAAACGCATCTTAGTGAAACAGAATAATTATTTCGCCAATCGGGTAATACTTTTTTTGATTGTTTTTTTTGCAACTCTATACGCCGGGGCTCAAACCGACTATCGATTTCAACAGTTTGTTATTGACCAAAAAAATGGACTTCCCTCAAATAATGTCAATGCAATAGCATTTGATGATTTGGGATTTCTGTGGGTTTCTACTGATGCTGGTCTGACCAGATATGCCGGGGATAGTAGCATACACTTTACCGTCAACAGTCATCCTGTTTTGGAATCAAATATTTTCTCTTCCTTGTTGGCAAAAGATTCAGTCATTTGGGCGTCAAATAGTGGTGAGCTCTATAAAGTGAATACACATGATTTGAGTCTCGTGCCAATGGGAGTCCGAGGTCGTTTTGGCAGGATTGGAGGTATGATCAGCTATGATGATTCAACATTGGTGCTGTCTACCCAAGATGGATATGTTTTGAATTTTAATTTAAAACAAAACAAAATTGAAGGGTTTAGATTGCTGAAATCAGAGATATTGAGTATTTGTAAAGATAATACAGCTGGAGTTTTTATAATGTTTGGCGGTCGTACAGGAATGTATCGTGTCAATCCAATCACACATAAAATATTAGCTAAGTATTCTAATTTAATCAGTTCCTGGTACTCCAAAATAAGATTTGTAGAAGGTTTAGGAATCCTGCATATAGGAGATCAATTTATTCATCAATATGATTCTGCTAATGACAGATTTGTAAGGATATTTGAAAACTCACCTAGGTTGAGGGCATTACAAACCCAGGATAATCTATTGGTAACTGTAACTACCGATAATAAGATCTTTGTTTCAGATTCAAAAACGCGACAAGAACTTTATAATGGCTATGAGACTGAAATAAAAAATGTCAGGACAGACGCTGAACGCAATCTTATCATTGCAGTGACCCGTAAAGGTCTCATCTTATTTCGCCAACAACGACCTTTTGAGCATATCAAAGAATATAATTCGCCCGACAGCTTTACAAAGATCCGTAGAAGTATCGTAGAAGATCAGAAGCGCAAGAGGATCTATTTTTTTCACCAGAGGGGAGCTGATGTTTGGAGTATGAACGAAGGCAAATTTATCAAATCAATTGGGGGGTTCATTAATTCATATGGCGTAGATCAGGATGAAGATTATTTCTATGTAGCTTCTGATGGAGCTGGAATTACATCTATAAGAAAAGATGACCTTAAGACAAGGCAACTAATAAAATTGGAAAAATATTCCAACAATTATGTATGTATCAAAAAACTTCACTCCGGAGATTTTCTTTTAGGTACTTACAATGGGATAAAATATTTAAAAAATAATACGTTTGATTTACGAGATCTGGAATTATTCTATCATGGGGAAGAATTTAAGAATTTATTGGTTCACAAAATAGTTGAAACAGCTTCAAAGGGGATCTGGCTTGCGACTAACAAAGGTATTTTTGTGCTTGATGATCAATTTCATGTTCAAAGAAGGTATGCTCGCAATGAATCAACCCCTTTTAATATGCCTTCATCCGAAACAAATGTGTTGCTTGCTACAGACAGCGGGATGTATGCCGGACTAAATGATGGTTTGTTTTTTATTCCTTATAATCGGAAGGCTGGCTATACAGTGTTTTCCTCATTATTGAGTCAGGATCTCAAGATCATTTCGCTCTTCCCGGATACAAACAATCGTTTATGGATGTCGACATATACTGGTATATTTTGCTATGATCTCAATCGAAAGTTAATTCGTGCTTTTCATGCCCCGGCATATTTTAATAACGATGAGTTCAATCGTGCTTCTTCACTTTTTTCCAGCGATGGGCGTATTTATTTTGGCTCAGTTTCAGAATATCTAAAATTAGATCCTAAGAATTACACTTCAACACAATCCAGTTTTCCACTTCGCATAAATAAAATAACATTGCTGACTAAAAAGGGGGCTGTTCATTCTTATGTTAATTTCAGATCTGGCTATAGTATTGATCTGCCTTCACACGAAACCCAGTTGAATGTATCTTTTTTCTATCAGGACTTGGTTAATTTGCCAGCTACAAGATATTTTTATAAAATTGAAGAAACAGCTCAGGATTGGATTCCTATGGGCAATACAAATACACTGAGCTTGTTTCGTCTTCCCGAAGGGAAAGTTGTTTTACGTATTAAAGCTTTAAATATTGAGGATGGAAGCAGCGCAGAAACAAGCTTGCCATTTTTTGTGCCAACACCGTTTTACAAAACCGCTTGGTTTTATCTCTTATCTATTTTGTCTGTAGCACTTCTCGTCTATAGTCTTTATAACTACAGAATGAAACAATTCAGGAAGTTTCTTGCTTTAAGATTGGATCTTGGAAATGAGCTTCATGATACAATTGGGACCATATCAACAAAAATGATTTTTGCTGCAGAAACAATTATGCGTCAGCAAACCAAACGGGATCCAAAATTAGAAAGGATTGTGGGGTACGGCATGGAGATAAATAATTCATTTAGGGATGCTTTGTGGAGTGTTGACCGGAATACGGATAGTATTGATAACCTGATCGGGCGAATGATTGAAATCGCATATCAATCTATTGAGTCTACACATTTTAATCTTAAGGTTGATAAACAGGAAAATATTCCCATTGTTAATTTTTCTCCTTTGCAAAAAAGGAATATTCTTCTGATTCTCAGAGAAGCACTGCACAATGTGATCAAACATTCTAATGGAGACCTGATCACGTTATTGGTAGAAGTGAAAGATCGTCAATTTTGTCTTGTAGTGAATGATAACGGTCAGGGACCGAGGTCAATTGAAATTGACAAAGGTTATGGTATTCGCAGTATGCGTCAACGTGCAAGCCGGATGAATGGCGATTTAAATTTCATCATTGATGAATCTTCTTTTTCAGTTGAATTAGTGCTGAGGTGATTTTATTTTTCTTTCTCCAGTTGGTTCAGGTATGATTTTACTGCGGAAGGACCTGTTTTTCTCGCCAGAAATTTTTGTGTATTGTCGATCAAATAGAATGTAGGATTTGAATATGCGTCATATTGTTCACGTGCAGTATGGTTTGATGGCATTTGAATATGTGCATAATGGGTCAGTAATTGATGTTTTGTAATAAATCTTTTCCAGGTCGAGTCTTGTACTTCCGGTTCATTACAAATGGCATATCGACCAATATTGATTTTAAATTGTTTTTCCAGTAGATTTAAAACACTATCCATGGCCGGTACTTCAACATGACAATGTTCACATGTAGGGGAATAAAAAATGATCATGGTGTAATCATATTTTGAAGCAAAATCACTAAGGCTAATTTCTGTCCCCAGGGTATCTTTTAGACTCATATCTACTGCCTGAATTTGCTCTGTTAATTTTTTATTGGATTCATATAGTGTTCGGTATTGATTTAGTTTGAGGCTGTCTGTAAAGTTGCATTTGCTTTTTAAGACATGCTTTTCTATCAAATTCACCAGGCCCTGTGTGTTGTCTTGAATATTTCTGTTCCGGATGATGCTGATAAAATAATCTATGGCATAAGGCCTGGATTTGCTGTTGCAGTTGATCTTGCCCATGATGGTGTCTATTCCCTTTTGAAGGGAGTCGGCTTTCATTGGAAATGAAGAAAGATATTCATAGAAGATCTTTTCCAGGTTGTCACTGAAAAGCAATCTTGGATCATTGATGTCAAATTTTTGTATAAATGAATCGCGTAGATCAGGTCTGGTGCGTTGAGGCAGGTAGGAATCGATTTGGTTCAGCGTTTTAAAGTGAAGACTCAGTATCCCTTTTTCAGCAAGCTTTGGAATTGCGTTTTGGCGAAATGCCATTAAGGTATCGCGTTTTTGTTTGAAAAAAGCTTCCTGTTGGCTAAGATTGAATTTTTTTCCTCGGGATTTTTCACTTTCAAAAAGACTATCAATAATTAGCAGGGAATCTGAAATTCTTTGGTATTGAAAGAAGATGTTGTTTTCAGTATCTTTTGTTTGCACAGTTCCCAAAGGATCACTCCCCGAAAGTGTTATAGTAATAGAATCCTTGTTGTCGATGACAAGAAAAACTTTTTTCTTCTGTTTTGGAAAAAAGAGATAATAGATGCCACCAAAAATAGATGTTTTTTGTACGAAAGTATGCGAACCTTTAAATGCTGTTATAGTGTCTTTGGGCAGAAACAACTTGTCATTGAACGTCATTCCCCTTAGGTAAATTATGCTGTCCGTTGGGTTATTGATTTTAATGTTGATTCGGAATTGAGCCTTAGTAAAAAGGGGAAAAGATAGAAGTAGATATGTTAAAAGCTTATACATTGATGGAATTAATTTTTTCATCTACAAAATAATCAATGGCAATTTTATGCCATTCTGAATAAGTTTGATTCGTTTCTATAGGGAAACTTAAAGTTTCTATTTTTTTATTATCGATACTAATAGTTAGGGATACATATTGTTTCTCGATTTCTTTTGGATTGCTGACCAATGCCAGTAACTCAATACGACTGTCTTTTTTGGGTCTTATTATGCAAGTGCTGAATTTTCTTCCTTTTATCTGTTTTACTTTGGGCTTGTTTCGTGCATTGCGGTACCATACCTGGAAGCGGGTACTGAAACTTACTTCTACTTCAAGGCATACTGAAATCTTATCTATTGATTTTCTAAGTCTCCAAGGAAAAGGGATCAGGAAACCAGATTTGAATCCTGCCATTTTCGAACGCGCTTCATGGCTGTATGTTTTCCATAGGGGGTTATTCAGGATTTGATTGTTCATGTAGCCGATTCTCAAATCATAGAGAAAATCTTCAAAACTTTTCCCGTATTCCTGGTTAATAAAAGCCATCGTTAAACTTGGTGATTCTCCGATTTCATTTGCCAGATCAATTAAATTAAAGTCCGGTTGAATAAAAGAATTGTTTATTTTAAAATGGCTGCTGATTTTTTTTTGAAATCTCTCTTTGTCAGCTGGCAACAGTGTTATCGTGTTATTTATTTTTATTGTTTGGTGCCAACCTCTTAGTCCATATAGTATGTTGGGTTTGCTTATTAAGTAAATACATATAGAAATGGCACCGACAAGGGCTACTGCTGAAATAACCAAAAACAGATTAAGACTACTTTGATTTTGCCAAAATGTTGTTGCCACCAATAAAATAAAAATCAAAATGACGACCCACGTGAAAAAACTGAGCCACTTCAGCATTTCCTTATTCTGCAGAGCCAAATCTCCTTGTGTTTTTAATTTTCTTTTCCAAGAATACAGCATGCGTGACTGAGCAATAGCAAATGCCAGACTGTAAAGCATTCGCAGTGAAAGTCCTAGTTTATTGGGCAAAAGACCATCCACTTCCAATGCTATCAGAGATTTGTTAGAAAGCAGATTTTTGATCAATTCCCTTTTTTCTACTAACGGCATTGTATAAACGGGATAGAAATGAATAGCATAAAGCAAGATTGGCAAAAGGATCAACATGTCTGTTTTTTTGAAACGAACCTGTTGGTTTAAAATGGCCCTGACATAAATGTACGCTGCTGGAGGCATCAACATTTGTGGATACAAAGTAATTCGCCATAAGAAAGGAAATTGTATAAAAAAATTGGTGGAAAATAAGGCTACGTTTATACCCGAGTAGGTAATGAAAAAGATCACACTTGTCAGGAGTTTTGATGAGAAAGTATGGTTTCGATTGAAGAAATAGTATACGAGGGTTACGGACGTACAAAAAATACCTGAGATCGAAATAAATAGATATAAAATTAAATTTTGAGACAACTTGAATTTTTATAAATATAGCACTTGTAAATATATGACATAAAGATGTAGTCTCTTTTCAGATCTAAACTTTGTACTTTTGGATACATCATATTTTAAACCGATGGGCCCGACCACAGTAGTCATATTAGAGGATGAGTTAGATTTTGCAAGTGTTCTATTGCAAACAGTAAATGCAATAGAGGGATTTAGCTGTACCCAGATTTATACGGATCCGCAGCAATTTCTATTTTCAAATGCCAAGGCAGATATTATTTTACTTGACTTGGTTATGCCCAATATGGACGGAATGACGGCTTTGCCCCTTATATTGAAAAAATATCCCCAGGCGGCAGTTGTCATCAACTCAGTCAAAGAAGATATAAATTCCATCTTAGAAGCAATCACACTCGGTGCGTTGGGCTATATCGATAAACAAAGTTTTTTTCAAACGGCTGAAGTAGTACTCAAACACGTGCAAAATGGGGGTGCGTATATGACGCCAAAGGTGGCCACAAAAATATTTGAGTATTTTAAAAAAGTGCCTTCCTATCAATCAGTGTTAACTGCAAGAGAATTGGAAGTGGCCTGTCGTATCAAAGACGGAATGTCATATAAGCAAATAGCTGAAGTATGTCATATTTCGATCGATACTGTTCGAATGCACATACGAAATATTTATAAGAAACTAAATATTAACTCAAAGATTCAATTGGCCAATATTATTTCTCTGACGGGAAAAACATAAGTGTGCGTATTATTTTATTAATACACATTTATATGCAATATATTCTTCATTTCTATACCCTGCACTACATGTTTTGCTGATACGCCATGTTTTTAGTCAACGATTTGTCTTCTAAATTCGTCACAATCAGGTAATTCTGACAACGTTAAAGGCATCCCCAGTATTTCCATCTATGTACTACTAAGAGCAACTTATTTCGGCAGCAGTTGCCGTGCAATGCTCTTTGGTACTGGTGATTTGCTGCAAATCAATATTTGATTATGGCATCTATTTTCCAGTCGGCAAAGAAGACATTAGCAGTAGTAGCGATTAGTATCTTTTTTATATGGCATGACGCAACTGCACAGCCAAATTCCAATTGCTATGGGCCTTACAATCCAACCCCAGCGCCAGTTTGGGGGATTACCGAAAAATTTCAGTCAAATCCTGTGGTTTGGAACGGAGCTACACCAACCGCCGCCGACTTGGACGGCGATGGAATTTCGGAACTCATCGTTACTGCAACTGATAAAACAGGTTACTATACCTACAAAGGAAACGGAAGCAACAAAACCACAGCGACAAAAAATTACGTTATAAATACTTCAACGTATAAATCGGTTCAACCTGCCATTGCTAATATCATTACTGCTACTTCAACTCCTGAAGTAGTGATGATCAACGCAGCGGGCTTTGTATATATTTTTAATAATGTTGGTGGAACAGAAACCAATTTTTTATATAAGTCAACCACTGCCTCTCAGTATACCAACATTGGAACACCATATATTGTAGATATCGATGAGGATGGGACTGCCGAAATTGTAGTAGGTAGCGATGT
The DNA here is from genome assembly GCA_046303675.1 of bacterium. GTDB lineage: Bacteria > Bacteroidota > Bacteroidia > Chitinophagales > Chitinophagaceae > Pollutibacter. The sequence continues at coordinate 4,770 of JBKCFW010000061.1, read as the reverse complement.
GTTTGGAATTGTAAACGGAGCTTTGGTCAAAAGAGTGGCAGGTCCTGCTTTGAATTATTCGGATGGTAATACTGCTGCTACTTCTGGTTCTACACTTGATGTTGCTGTAGTAAATATAATTGCCTCCAATCCGGGGAAAGAATTAGTTTATGGTTCACGTGTATATAGTATCAACCTAACTGCTGGTACCATGTCTATTTTGAAAGACATGAAAACCATTTCCGGTTTCACAACGATTGCAGCAGGTGATAATGGACCTACTGCGGTGGCCGATATGGATTTGGATGGTGACCTTGATGTAGTTTATCATGGAATGTCTGGTCTTTACGTTTGGGATCCCAATTCCATGCAAGTGCTCTTCAATAAAGCACCTAGTTTTTTTTACTTAGGTTTCAGAGGTTTACCTATGATTGCCAACGTGTACAACGAAAAGGTAAACAATGGTAAAGCAAAAGATTTACCAGAAATTGTAATAGTAACTTCTGCTGGAACGACAGCAGGTGCTTTGACCGCTTACAACTTGAATTTTCCGAATGCCAATTTATGGTTTATCACCACCGATGACATGTCTGGCGCCACAGGATTGACGGCTTTTGACTTTGATGGCAATGGTATCCGTGAAATTGTGTATCGTGACCAATCGAAGTTGCGTATTATTAATGGGAATTTAGCAACTCCGGTTGATTATGCTTCTATTGCCTGTGCTTCTGCTACTTGGGGAGAATACCCAATTGTGGGAGATTTTGATAATGATAACGAAGCAGATATCGCTGTAACTGGAGATGATAAATTACGTGTATTTAACCGCGCTCCCAATACCTTTGCTTGGAAAGATGGACCCAATTATTGGAACCAACGAAACTACCGCATTGTCAATATTGATCCAAATTTAACAGTTCCTGCTACTGAAACCAATGCAGCAAGTTCAGCTTCGATCAATAATAACGTAGCTCAATTACAATTTACCGATGCGCCTGCAGGAAGCAGTGTGCCCTATGGTTTTACTGCTGTGGCTGATGCCTCCATTACTATTTCAAGTATAACAGGAACTTGCCCTGAATTAATTATTGCTGCAACCATTACCAATAGTGGTGCGGCTCCATTAATTACTGGAACACCCATTTCTATCTACAATGGAAATCCTACCACAACCAATGCTATTTTGGTTGGGTCATATGTAACAACAAATTCTGTAGCAATAGGCGCAAGTTTAAATGTGCGTATTCCAGCAACGCTCACAACCAATATATCAACTATTTATGTTGTAGTTAATGATAATGGAACAACTATTAGGCCTTTCAATTTAAGTACTGCTTTTCCAAATTCTGCTATCAGTGAGTGTGACTATACGAATAACATGGCAAGTTCGGCTGTGGTTTGTTTAGATTCAGATGGCGATGGTATTACAAATGTTGATGACATCGATGATGATAACGATGGGGTGTTGGATGTAACTGAATACGAAGCTTGTAAAAATCCTTTCAATTTCTCAGCATTAGGAACAACTTCTCAAACAATTGATTTAGGAGGAGGTTTATTGGTATCGCAAGTAAGTACTGTTGCTACAATATCGGGCTCTGATAGTAATGGGAACTTGGTTTTAAGTAGTGGAGCTACGGCAACATTAAACTTTAATACGCCAGTTATATTAAAAATAAGACATGCAAACAATGCAGCGGTAGCTTTTGATGCTCTTGACCGTTGGAACATTAGTTCTACTGGCGCAACGTTTCATTTAAGTGACCCTACTACTGAATTAACAGTCAATTCAAATGTGAATGGCGCTATTAATTTTAATCCAATTGGAGGATCAAATTCAGATTCAGAGCCTTGGGTAATTACTACCTCACAAATTTCCTCTTTGACTTTAAAATTAGAATCATCGAATCCCTTTTCTGATTTGAGAATAGAAGTAGCATGTGGGGATATTGACTCAGATAATGATGGTATACCAAACCGTTTAGATTTAGATTCTGATGGAGATGGTTGTACCGATGCCATTGAAGCGGGAAGTTCAACAACTGCTACCAGTAACTTGGTATATCCAACGGGTAGCGATGCCAATGCAAATGGTTTATTAAACAACTACGAAGGCGCAACTGCCGGAACTATAAATTATACATCAAATTATAGTCCTTACGCTTTATCTGACAACTTAGCATATTGTGTGGACACTGATGGTGATGGTATTTTAAATATCAATGACGTCGACGATGACAACGACGGTACTTTAGACGTAGTAGAATCTCCGTCTTGTTTCTTCTTGAAAGATGATTGGAATACCAAAAACAAAACGTTGTTCACCTACAACAGTTCAGGATTAACTACTTTAGCACCCAACCAAAGTTTACCTTCATTAGCGGATGGGAATGGTACAGTGGCAGCGGTGCAATTTACCACTGCTACGGCACAATCTCAATTGAACAAGGAATTGTTCAAAGTTACTTTTGCAAACCCTGTACAATTAGATGCTTGGTACATTAAAAAGACCTCAGCTACACAAATTTTTGCCGCAACTGCAGCGAGTTTAAAAGTACAGGGATCAACAGACAATGTTGCTTGGACTGACTTGACGGCTGCCATTGCTTCGCCTTTGGACGCTACTAACGTTACAGTCAATGGGGCCATTTCATTGACCAACTCCAATAAATTTACGATAACCCAAAATGCTGCCAAATACAAATACTATCGCATTTATGGTGTAGCGGCGGCTAATATTTTAGCAGGTATTGCTTCAGAGTTTTACTTTGATATGAACGCAAGCTACGATGGCTCTTTGTTCCCATTGGTAACCTGTACCTCTGATACAGACAAAGACGGTATTTATAACTATTTAGATGCTGATTCAGATGGTGATGGATGTTCTGATGCCATAGAAGCAGGGGCAACAACCAATAATGCAGTTAATTATGCATTTCCTACAACAGGTGTTGGTACCAATGGGTTAGCAGATGTATTAGAAACGGTTGCAGATAATGCAATTATCAATTACAACTCTAAATATAGTAATGCCATTTCAAATAACTTGGCTTATTGTGCCGATACTGACAATGATGGAATTAGTAATACAGATGACATAGATGATGACAATGACGGAATTCTTGATGCAGTAGAATCACCATATTGTTTCTACTCAAGTGCTGATTGGTTACAAGGAAATCGATCTGATATTTTAGTGACTTCACAATTGCCAATGACGGCAGGTCAGAATTTGCCAAACAGATTAGTAAATGGCACGAACCTTGCCACCAATTATGATGTCCGTTTTGTGGCAACAACAACTGGCGCCCCAAAAGAAATTTTCAAGTTTGAAATGCCTACCCCAATAGCCCTGAATAAAATTTATTTAGGCTACACAAGTTCCACAACCGTATTTTGGACTGCTACTAATATCCAGTTAAGAGGATCTAATGACAATACAACTTGGACCAATCTCAGTGCAGCACTACCATATAATACCTCCGCGTCTTTAGGTGCTGTTCCTGGAGTAGCGGGAACTACTTTTGCCAGCGAATTTACAGTTACTCAAAATGCAGGGAAATACAAATACTATGCGCTTGTTTGGACAGGTGGAGGAAGCATTACCGCCGATGGTTATGTTAACGAAGCATATTTCCAAACAGCTGCTTCGTATATACAAAGTAGTGCACCAAGGGCCATTTGTAATACCGGAAGCGACAAAGATGGTAAACCAACTCACGTGGATTTAGATTCAGACGGCGATGGTTGTAATGATCTTGTAGAGGCTGGTGTGTCAAGTGACCCAAGCGCTTCTGTTTTAACGGGTACCATGGGCGCCAACGGTTTAGACAATTCAGTTGAAACGGCACCAGAAAGTAATACCTATAATGGCACTTATACGTACATGAATGCACGCGATAGCCAAGTAAATGCGTGTGTGGATTTTGATGGGGATGGAGTAACTGACATGAAAGACCTTGATGATGACAATGATGGTATCTTAGATGTGGTAGAATGTCCTGCTCCGGGTACTACACCAATGTTGCCTAAGTTTAGAATTGAAAGTGGTGCCGAACAAGGGCAAACCCTAACAGGTTTCCCAGATGAATTATACATTGATATTTTTGTTATTGACAATAACTTTAATTTAAGAGTTAATAATACCTACATCACCTCTGTAAAGGAAATTAACCTATCATGGATGGGTGGTATTGCCTACACAGCAGGTGCTACCTGGGCAACCTTGCCTGGTGGTGGTTTCTTACAAGGAGGTTCGCCTTGGCTTTATCCATCTACCGCTACCAAGCCATTAGCACGTGTTGTTATTAATAAATTTGGAGAAGTGAAATTGCTGGGATTGAACCAGTCGACTAACGTATATGAAGAAATGATTTTACGTAGTGCTACGTTCAATATAGTTCCTATTAATTTAACGGGTACCAATACTTTTGTCTTAGATCAAGATAATGAATACTCCCCAACCTATTTGGAAGCAGAGTTCAACTCGTTTACAGCTGCAGGTACTTGTGATACAGATGGTGATGGAATTCCAAACGGACAAGATTTAGACTCTGATGCAGACGGTTGTTTTGATGCGGTGGAAGCCAAAGTGCTTAACACCTCTACAACAGGAATTGTAGCAGGGACTTACGGAACCAATGGGTTTGCTGATAGCCAAGAAACTACCGCAGGAAGCGGAGCTTACAAAGCTGTTTATTTTTACAATTATGCCATTGAAAGTGGGATTAATTATTGTTTAGACTTTGACAATGATGGTGTATATGATTATGTAGATTTAGACGATGATAA
>JBKCFW010000060.1:0-14857 GCA_046303675.1 bacterium | reverse complement strand
TTCACAGGAAGCGCCATTGGTATCTGTATTGCTGCCGGTCCGGATGCAGGAATGATTGAATATAGCATCGACGGAAAGCCCTTTAAAACGCTCGATCTGTATACCCAATGGAGTGGAGGCCTGCATCTACCATGGTATTATATCTTGGATGATCAATTGATCAACAAGGATCACAAATTGGTGTTTAAGATCTCTTCAAAAAGAAACACACTGAGCAAGGGCAATGCATGCAGAATATTCCATTTTTTGATCAACAAATAGCATGTGGCTGAGTAACTCTGGTTGAGCAGTTGTAAATGCGAAGTTATTTTAAACACAGGCTCTAGGGTCGGTCTAGTTTGCCAATTTTGGGATCTTAGATTGTAGGACAAATAATAGTATAAATTGAAAATTTAGCATTAGAAAATTATCATTTTAATGAGTAAATTTATATGCTTAATCCAATTATTAGAAAGATGTATACAAATAGGTACTTGTATTGTGTGTTGCTATTATCAATTTTGTATTCATGCTCGCCATCTTTGCCTGATGATGTTGCAGCAGCATACAAAGAATTGCCCGATGAGGTTGATTACAACGTCGATGTTAAGCCCATACTTTCTGATAAGTGTTTCTCTTGTCATGGACCTGATAAGAATAAGCAGAAGGCCGGACTTCGTCTGGATATAGCCTCATTTGCTTATGCTGAACTTCCTGAAAACAAAGGCAAGGTGGCCATTGATCCAGGCAACCTGAAAAAAAGTGAGATGTTTCACCGGATCCTTTCTTCTGATCCAGAATACATCATGCCTACTCCTGAATCTCATCTTTCATTGTCAGCAAAAGAAAAAGCGATCCTGATCAAATGGCTGGAAGATGGAGCTGAATACAAGCCTCATTGGGCCTATACAAAGCCTCAAAAAGTGAAGCCGCCCAAAGTTAAGGCAGATGAAAAAGTCGCTAATCCAATTGATAATTTCATACTCAGTAAACTAGAAAAGGAAGGGCTCACGCTTTCGACACCAGCGGATAAAGAATTGCTATTAAGAAGATTGTCACTTGACTTAACAGGACTTCCTCCTACGATTCAGGAGATCGATGCTTTCCTGAGAGACAATAGTAAAGATGCTTTTGAAAAGCAAGTGGAGCGCCTACTTGCTTCTCCACACTTCGGTGAGAAAATGGCAGTAGAGTGGCTTGACCTTGCGCGATTTGCAGATTCTTATGGCTATACAGTTGATAGGCTAAGGGATATGTCGCCCTACAGAGATTGGGTCATTAATGCCTTCAATAAAAATCTTCCTTACAGCACCTTCATTGAATGGCAAATTGCAGGCGATATGTTTCCAAAGCCAAGCAAAGAAATGATCATCGCTACTGCGTTCAACAGGAACCATCAACAGAATATGGAAGGTGGTATTATCGAAGAGGAATTTCAAACTGAATATGTGATCGACAGAACCAATACGTTCGGTCAGGCTTTTCTTGCAACTTCAATTGAATGTTCCAGGTGTCATGATCACAAATACGACCCTTTTTCTCAAAAGGAATATTTCAGCATGTTTAGTTTTTTCAACAACGTGAAAGAAGCCGGACAGATTTCATGGGATGATGCCACACCAACTCCGGCTTTGCAGTTGCCAACGGAAGCGCAGGAGCGTACAATCAAGTTTATACAAGCTGCGGTTGTTGAACAGGAAAAGAAAGTATCTGCAGAGATAAGTAATGATGATGCAGAAGCAACAGCATTGATCAATGCAGGTTCATACAAGACACTGGAAAAGCAATCCATTTCTTCAGCGGGGCTTCAGGGTCAGTTTGATTTTGATAAGGCCACATTAAAAAATAAAATTGACAATCAGCTGGCCGTATTGAAACAGGACTATGGCATTGTAAAAGCACCTCCAGCATATGTGAATACGCCTGATGGGAAAGGAGTGAAATTGGATGGTGACACCTGGATCGATCTTCAGAAGATCGGTATTTTCCGAAAGTCTGAGCCATTCAGTGTTGGCATTAAAGTGAATATTCCATCATCGCTCAAAGAAGGTGTGATATTTCACAAGTCGCTGGTGGAGAGGCTATACAACTTCAGAGGATATCACCTGCTCCTTACTAAGGATAATAAACTTGAGTTGAGTATTACCCATACTGCACCATCAAATGCCATTGCAAAATTATCAATAGATACTGTACCAAGAGATAAATGGATACAATTGGCTGTAACCTATGATGGTTCTTCAAGAGCCTCCGGCATGAAATTGTTTATGGATGGAGCTGAGGTGAAGTCTGAAATAGTTATGGATCAGCTAATGAAAGATATCCTGTTCAATCTCAAAGATTATGGGCATGGTGCAAATAGTGAACCCGGTTTACAAATTGGAGCCTGGTCGAGAGGCGCTGGACTAAAAGGAGCATCCGTTGATGACGTAGTTGTCTATGATCGTGAATTAACACCTTTTGAAGTTGGGTTGCTTTCCGGAAAAAATTCATGGTCTACTTTGGCTACAAAAAAACCAGCTGATCTAACCGATGCTGATCGTGCATTGCTTCGCTTATATTATCTGAGTGCAGTGAGTGAATCCGTAAGAGCAGAAAAGGAGGCATTAAAAAAAATAAGAACAATGCTTTCAGATTCTACAGAGTCCATCAAAGAGATCAGTGTGATGCAGGAAATGAAGAAGCCTAAGAAGACGCATGTTCTAATCAGGGGTCAGTACAATAATTTTGGAGAACAGGTATTCCCTAAAACACCGGAGTCCATTCTTCCTTTCCCTAACGATCTTCCAAAGAACAGATTTGGATTGGCCAAGTGGTTGACACATCCTGATAACCCACTGACTGCAAGGGTTGCGGTGAACAGGATGTGGCAGAATTTTTTTGGTACAGGTTTGGTGAAGACAACTGAGGATTTTGGCAGTCAGGGTGAGGTTCCAGTTAATCAGGCACTGCTGGATTGGCTATCTGTTAAGTTTATCGAGTCTAATTGGAATGTGAAAGACCTCGTCCGCATGATCGTGAGTTCCGCGACATATCGTCAAGACTCTCGTGCGACTCCCGAGGCGATTGCAAAAGATCCTGAGAACAGATTATTGTCACATGCTCCTGCTGTTCGTTTAACAGCAGAAATGATCAGGGACAATGCATTAAAAGCAAGCGGATTGATCAATACAGAAGTTGGTGGTCCAAGCATAAAGCCATACCAGCCCGAAGGCTTGTGGGAGATCAACAATACTTCATACACTCCAGATACAGGGAAAATTATTTATAAGCGCAGTTTATATGTGGTTGTGAAAAGATCTGTTCCCAACCCTACCTTATCAACTTTTGATGCAACATCCAGAAGTTATTGCGTGGTTCGCCGCCAGCCAACCAACACACCATTGCAAGCATTGGTTACGCTCAATGATCCAACGTTTGTGGAAGCATCAAGGGTGCTTGGAGAACAAATATCGAAAGAGAAAGATCTCAGACAAGGTATTATTAAAGCGTATAGAAAGCTAACAGGCCGTAAGCCACAACCATCAGAGGTTGATCTGCTGATCAAATTGCAGAAGTCGCAATTCGATACGTTTGAAAAATATCCTTTCAGGTCAAAGGGGTGGTTAGCTACTGGTCAATATGTAGCTGACATAAACATCCCTGTTGCAACCTTGGCTGCAAATACTGTCGTCGCCAATACCATTCTTAATTCAGATGCTTGTCTGACTAAACGATAATATTATGTCTCATCATCACAATGAATTTCGTTTGCATACCGGAGATTTCAGGAAACTCAATAAACAGTGGGATCGGAGGAGATTTCTTACCAAGACCTCATTGGGACTGGGTGCAGCAGCCGTAGGTTCTTTGTTTGGGAAAAGCATTGTTGATGCACCAGCTTCACCTGTTGGCATCAGTGCGGCCAGTATTGAAGACCAGATGTTAAAAGCACTACCTCACTTTGTGCCAAAGGCAAAGCGTGTCATCTATCTGTTCATGAGTGGTGGACCTTCACAATTGGAAACGTTTGATTATAAGCCCAAGTTGTATGATTTATATGGACAGGCTTTACCTGATTCTGTCAGACAAGGGCAGCGGTTGACAGGAATGAGTGCCAATCAGGCGATATTGCCAGTTGTGCCCTCCATCTTTAAGTTCAACCAGCATGGTAAAAGTGGCAACTGGGTCAGTGAGGTATTGCCCCATACTGCCGAAGTGGTCGACGACCTGTGTATCATTAAGAGTATTCACTCAGAGGCCATCAATCATGATCCTGCACTCACCTTCTTTCAAACTGGCAATCAGTTGCCGGGTCGTCCTTCAATCGGATCGTGGGTAAGTTACGGACTCGGTTCAGACAACAGCAATCTTCCTGCATTCATTGTTCTAGTATCAAAGGATGCATCAAAAGATCAGCCATTGTATGCAAGATTATGGGGCAATGGGTTTCTTCCTTCCAAATATCAGGGTGTTCAATTCAGATCAGGAAAAGATCCGGTTCTTTTTCTGAATGATCCAGAAGGGTATGAAGGCAGCGACAGGAAAGACATGTTGGAATACCTGAAAAACCTAAATGAATTACAGAATACTGCTTATGGTGATCCAGAAGTTGAAGCCCGAATCGCACAATATGAAATGGCATTCAAAATGCAGACCTCTGTACCAGAGGTGATGGATCTCTCAAAAGAACCGGATGAAGTATTTGACATGTACGGCCCGGGAAGCAGAGATTCGGGAACGTTTGCTGCTAATTGTATTCTTGCACGAAAACTGCTGGAGAAGGATGTTAAGTTTGTTCAGCTTTATCACCAGGGCTGGGATCAGCATGGAGATTTACCAGGTGGTATAGCAGGACAATGTAAAGCTACAGATCAGGCAACTGCAGCTTTGATTAAAGATCTGAAACGCAGGGGGATGTTAGATGATACATTGGTGATATGGGGAGGTGAATTCGGGCGTACCGTATACTCTCAAGGAAAAATCGATAAAGAGCATTATGGCAGGGATCATCATCCGAGATGTTTTTCCATGTGGATGGCTGGAGCTGGTGTTAAGCCTGGATTTAGTTATGGTGAGACTGATGATTTCAGTTATAATGTCGTCAAAGATCCTGTACACGTACATGATTTCCAGGCAACACTGATGCACCTGCTTGGTATAGACCATGAACGCTTTACGTATAGGTTCCAGGGTCGTCGTTTCAGACTTACTGATGTTGAAGGCAAAGTGGTGAGGGATATTCTATCCTGATCATCAAATACTTTCAAACGTATTTGTATATCACATTGATAGACTACATTTACATTTCATTATTTAGTTAACGTTTTTTGTGATGAAATGTAATTGGAAGTCAATCCTTGTTGTCATTTGCTCCACAGCAGGGTCACTTTTTTCTTTTGGTCAGGATGTCGAAATGAATCCCATTGTTGTTACAGGAAATTTATCTGCACAACGTTCCAGGGAAACCGGCAGGAACATCACCATCATCCGTCAAGAAGATATTCACAACATGCCGGCAAATAGTTTGGATGAGTTGCTGAAATTCATCCCAGGTATTGAAGTGCAACAAAGAGGTCCGCAGGGAGCCCAAAGTGATATCGTCATTCGCGGTGGAACATTTCAGCAGGTTCTAGTGGTCATTGACGGGAGCCGATTGAATGATCCGCTCACTGGCCACTTCAACAGTTATATTCCTATTCATCCAAGCGAGATCGAGAGGATTGAGATCCTTAAGGGTGCGGCATCTGCTGTGTTTGGGCCAGATGCTGTAGGAGGTGTGATTCATATCATCACAAAAAATTTCCAACGCAAATACATGGAAGAAGGACATTCCTTGCAGGCGCAGATTCAGCCTGGTTCAATGGGGATGTTGAATACTTCAATGCGCGCTCGTGTTCAAGGAAAGAAGAGTTTTTTTTCTCTTGGATATCAACAGCAAAAAGCCGATGGTCCGGTTCTCCGTGGAACAAATGGATTTTTTAACAACCGAAATATTGTGCTGAGTACCGGTAAGGTATTTAATCGTGGATGGAGTGTCCTGTTAAGAGGCGCAGTCGATCGAAGAGCCTTTAATGCGCAAAACTTTTATACGAGTTTTTTAAGTGATACAGCAAATGAAAAAGTGAATTCAACATGGCAGCAATTGTTGATCAGTCATCAAAAAGAAAAATCGAGGCTTGACATTATTGCTTCTGGTAAACAACTTGAGGATACTTACTATTTCAGGCCATCTTCAATTCCAAATAACAATAAAACACAGATCTACAGTGTGCAGATCAATAACACCTATAAGCTAACGGATCGCACAACATGGATAGCCGGCGTTCAATCGATCAGCAAACGCATACGATCCAATGACAGAGGTAATCATGATCACCTACACACTGGTGTGTTTTCTATTTTGACACATACACTTCCTTCTTCTATTGTTTTGTCAGAAAGCATCAGAGCAGACTGGGATCAGAGTTATAAATGGGTATTGATTCCTCAGCTTAACATTGCATGGTCACCATCCAAGATCACATTGCGCTCCAGTATTGGAAGAAGCATCAGAGATGCTGATTTTACTGAGCGCTTTAATAATTATAATAAGTCTCTTGTTACAGGCGGAAGCATAGGCAATCCATCGCTCAATGCCGAAAAAGCATGGAATATGGAATTTGGCATTGATGCTTCGATAACATCTTCAATTGAATTCAAGTCAACTATATTCAAACGCAGTCAAACCAATTTAATTGATTGGTTCCCTACTGCCTTTGCTGACATGCCCCGCAGGGAGAATCTTTCTCCAACAGGAAATTTTGCACTGGCCAGTAACATCGCTTCTGTAAATACGAAAGGAGTTGAATTTGATTTATTTGGTGTTCACCAATGGAACAGTAAACATCGCTTGAGATGGAACACTGGATTCGTTTGGCTAAATTCCGAGACTCCTGGAGGAACCGCACCTTCATTTTATCTTTCTTCTCATGCCAAATTTATGTGGAGTTCATCTCTTCATTGGAGTATGAAACAAACATCCATTTCATTATCTACATTATATAAACAAAGGAACCCTCAATCTTCAGGATCCTTCGCAGTTGGCGTTACCCCCAATTATTTTCTTGTGAACGCAAAGCTGGAGCAGAAGCTCATCAAAGGAAGAACCAGCTTATTCGTTCAGATCATGAATATCGGAAACATCCGTTATTCAGACCTTCTTGGTTCCATCATGCCCGGTCGTTGGTGGAGCGGAGGTCTGATCATTGATCTACAACAGGTAAAATGATCTAATATATCAGCTTGATCAATTATAGTAACTTTATTCCTATAAATCCTTTTTCATGTTCAAACGAAGTACCCTCTTAACAGCTTTCTTTCTTTGTATGTTTTCGTCTCAAGCGCTATTCGCATCTTCAGATGAAAAACAATTTGCTTCTCCTATATTGGGGAGATGGAGGGGTGTATTTAAATTGCGTGAAAATGTTGATGTTCCTTTTATTTTCGAAGTCCGTAAAAAAGTAGGTAATGAGCTGGGCGTTTTTTTCATCAATGGAAAAGAGCAATTTGATGGAGGTGTTGTAGAAATAAAAGGTGATTCGGTATTTGTGCGTATCGATCAGTTTGAAAATATGTTGGCTCTAAAGTTAGAAGGCAACGATCGTTTGTCAGGTGTTTTGAAAAAACAGAATGGGAGCGGTACTCCGACTTTATTGACTGCAGAGCGCGGAAATAAAAATAGATTTTTGATCGACGGTGAAGAACCAAGACAAAATATTTCAGGAACATATCAGGTTGTATTTAAGTCGCCTGCCGGTAAGATAGACACCACTGTTGGCGTGTTCAATCAGCTTGGTGCACAGTTGGCAGCAACTTTTCTCAGAATAACAGGTGATTCAAGATTTTTAGATGGTGTGGTTGTTGGAGATCGTTTTTATTTGTCTTCTTTTATAGGATCGGGTATTGCTTATTATGAGGGAAGGTTCAATACCTCAGGTCAGATTGAAGGAGAGCAAATTGGTGCAAAGGCATCTACGGCTTTCAGCGGCATATTGAAGAAAGATGCTGCATTGCCGGATGCCTATCAGCTTACCATGATGAAACCCGGTTTTTCCAGCTTTGATTTTTCATTTCCTGATCTGGCTGGAAGAAGAGTCTCACTGAAGGACAAGCAGTTTGAAAACAAAGCAGTGGTTCTTACCATTGGTGGAAGCTGGTGTCCTAATTGTATGGATGAGGCTGCTTTTCTGGCACCTTGGTATAAAGAAAACAAAAACAGGGGAGTGGAAGTGGTCAGCATACACTATGAGCGTTCAAATGATTCTGTCTATGCAAAAAAAGGAATGGACAGATTCAAAAGCCGTTTCGGGATCACCTATACACAGCTTTTTGGTGGTGTGGCTGACAACAATGTTGTGTTGTCAACATTACCTGCCCTGGAGAAGTTCATCGCATTCCCAACGACGATTTTCCTTGATCGCCAGAAAAAGGTGAAGGCCATTCATACCGGATTTTCAGGTCCGGCTACAGGAGAGTTTTATGAATCCTTCAAAAAGGAATTCAATCAACATGTCGAAGAGATCTTACAGTGATTATTGAATCGCTACCATTTCAGTTTTATTCATTCCTTTGAACTGCACCTCAATGATCGGAGGTTCATCTCCTTTGAATTCAGAATCCACGAGGATCGTATGAAGTCCTGCTGCCAGGCTAGGACTCTTGGTATTCAGCTTGATCGTACCTTTCGGTTTACCATTGCTGTCATACAGTCTGATCGTTTCTGTACCGTCTGATACAAGACTCTCTCCAGCTTTTAATTCAATCGGGAATAAGATGTCTTTATAGTTATCTATCTGGAGTTTAATATTTTTCACTGAACCTTCAGTTCCGGAAATATTCAAACGGAATTGTAGGGGCTGTTCTTTCCAGGTCTGATTAAATTTCCATGTGGTATGTGTCGGCTCACCCGGTTGACGTTCAAACTTTTCTCTTTTAAAGATTTCTGATAAGGCAAATGTGTGAAGATTCCATTTACCCTCTGCAATTTTTTCCAAGTGAAATTCATTCTTGGGGTTTTTCAGTTGCTCTTGTTGTTCTTTATTGAAAGCTTTGCCATTCCTTGCAGTTTCCCACTCTCTGATGGCATCAAGTAATGTATTTGAGATCGGATTTTTTCTAAGTGAAGAGGGTCTGGCCACCATGGCAAATCCTGCATTGTATCCTGCAGCCCTGGCCAACATCCATTCCATTTCAGGCAAGGTGGTGTTCTCTGCAAGCAGGTACCATCCAAGCATGTGGGGCATATAGTTTCTTGCGAAAAGTCCCTGATTGTCTATACGATATTGTTGCATGCTTTCTTTGAATCCTCCGTACCAGGGTTCACCCCAATTGTAGTATGAACCAATATGCCAATAAGCAGTTTTACTTAAACTCGTACCAATCAAGAACTCATGTTTTACCTGGTCATATATATCTTTCGCAAAGAGCTCCAGGCCGTAATCTCCTTGTCCGGCCGACAGTGCACCTTCATGACCATCAAGATCCAAGTGAGCAATACCTGTCTCATTCATGAGGTCTGCAATATTTTTTGCGATCTCCCTTTGCATATCAAGATTTGAAAAGAAAACATTATACGGGTGATCAAATAGTTTTCCAACTTGTTCTCCTGCCTGATGGGCTGCAGCGGTTGTTCCGAATGCACCACGCTGACAATCGGTGAGTTGATATGGTGCTGTTGATGTAACACTTTTATATCTGATCAATTCAGATCCAATTTTGACAGTGTGCAGACTGTTATTTTTTTCATCATTAAAGTATTCTGGTGAGGCAACTTCAATGGCGGTTTGATCGATATTGATCGGTTTGATTAACGTTGATGAACCGGTCAGGCTCAACCTTTCATCCGGCACTGGTGTAACGTAGGGATCGTTGGTGTTGATGAAGTTGGTCAGCGTATGCATGCCTAGATATAATCCTGCCGCTTTTGCTTTGTCTACACAGGTCTTTAAACCTTGTCTGCCATTGGGGAATTGACTTTTATTCAATATGTAATGCCCCCAGCTTTCGAACGGACCTTCATGATAGAGCGATATCAATCCTGATCTTTTTGTGTAAGCAATCATCTCATCAATATCATCCTCTCCAAATGATGAGATCATATATGATTTACCATATACTTCGGATTTTTTGAACCACACGCCCTTGTTTGTTGGATGAGGAAGGTTTTCTGCCAGTTCAATTTGTTCGAGACGATCCAGCGTTTTATCCTCTTTGCACGTGAACAATGCGATCTTGCTGCCGACAACAGTTTCACCCTTAAGAGATTTGACAGGCATATTTTTCATGATGCCTCCCCAGGCATCAACATATCTGTCACGTTCACGATTAATTGAATAGGCTTGAATGAAACTGCCCCAGCTAGAAGGTACTGCCGCAATTCCCCTGCTCCATGAGCTTCCTTCATTATTGGGATAGTTTCCGCCTAGCGTTTTGATGTTCAACACTTGCATACCAAGAGAAACTTCTCCATCGCGAACCACGCCAATGATCTCGCCCACTGTTTTTCCAATGATGGTTGGGATTGGTCCCCATACCACAGCATCTATTTTATTGGCAGGAACCGCCTTAATGACTTCAAGTACAAGATGAGAAGCCTTGTTTGTAGCTCTGATATCTATTGCAACTCCTGCATTTTTAAAAGTCAGCGTAATTTTTTTCTGGGCTTTGTCATACAATAGCGAAGAAGGCAGGATTCTTTCATTCCCACTCACCAAGGTCATCAGTGGAGCAACCGTATCAGTATATAAATAGTTTTTACCAGTTGAAGTATTTTTTATTTCTGTAACCGTTCCTTGCTTACTCAGTTGGAGAATAAGTTCACCTGCGGTAAGGGAAATTTGTCCTTGTGAAAAGTGTAGGATGAAAATGAGCACCACTGAAGCCATTATGGCTTTGATCTTTTGAGTAGACATGTTAGTCATGTTGATTGATTGCTTTTAAAAAAAGGGTTGGCACAAGATAGGCATTATTAAAAAAAATGATGAATCGATCTTAAAAAGATTTGATTACGGTTTTCGGTTTACTTAAATTGCTACTTGACCCTAAGATTGATTCGGACTCCTTAACACAAACTAACGCAATGAGAACAGCATTTCTTTTTTTCTTCTTTTCTTCTTCTTTTGTTAATGTGCATGCTCAATCAAAAAGTCTTGATGGATTACCTGTATTTACACAGCAACAGAGGATCACGCCACCTCAAGATTGGTTAGTACAGCTCATTGAAAAAAAAGCCGGAGTTTATAAAAGTGTTGATGGCAAGGACCTTATCTTATATAATGGCTTGGTCAAGAGATCATTTAGGATCAGTCCTAATGTTGCCTGTATTGATTACCAGAATTTGAGTAATGGCCAACAATTGCTGCGTGATGTTAAGCCAGAGGCCATAGTTACGATTGATGGTATTAAGTATCATATAGGTGGACTATATGGTCAGTCTGAAAAGGCGTATTTACTAAGGGAGTGGGTAGACAAACTTATTCCTAGTGATAAAGATTTTCAATTTCAGTCATATCAGATAACAGATATCAAGCCAACGATCAACTGGAAGGCTAAATCATTTGCCATGGCTAAGTCTTATGGTACAGGAAAGAAGATCTCTTTCGCCTATACTTCCTCCAATCCACAACTCAAGGATATCATCGTTCACGTGGAATATGAGTTGTATGATGGTGTTCCTCTCATCGTTAAGTCTATTGCGATCGACAATAAGAGCAACAGGCAGATCGTTATCAATCGCGTTGTAAACGAAATTCTTGGATTTGTTGAAGAAGAGAGTGCTGTAGTTGGCACTCCTGAACAGATGAAAAAGCAGCATGGTATTTATCTGGAAACTAATTATGCCTTCAATAATGCCATGAGGTATGATATTAGTGATCAGACCACCCATTGGAAGACAGACAGCACCTATACTTCTCAGGTGAATTATTATTATCAGACACCTTGTGTACTTGAGGTATATCCTGAGAATGTGACAAGTATAGAATTGGCTTCAGGCGAAAAATATTCTTCAGTCAGAACACATGAGTTGTTGATGGATAGTTATGATCGTGAGCGACGTGGATTAGCCATACGCAGAATGTATAAGGCTGTTGCTCCATGGACCAGCATGAATCCAATTTTCATGCACCTCGTCAGCAGCAATGATGATCAAGTAAGAACTGCTATTGATCAGTGTGCCGCGACCGGCTACGAAGCGTTGATCCTTAGCTTTGGAAGTCATTGTGATATGGAAGATACATCAGCTGCTAATGTAAAACGTTGGAGGGGATTAGCTGATTATGCACACAGCAAAAATATTTTAATTGGAAGTTATTCTTTGTTCAGCTCGAGGAGGATCAGTGATGAGCATGATGTGATTGATCCTGTTACAGGATTGCCCGACAAAGGCGCCTTGTTTGGCAACGCTCCTTGTCTGGGCAGCCAGTGGGGTCTGGACTATATCGATAAGTTGAAATATTTCATGACAAAAACGGGGTTTGATCTTTTTGAAAATGATGGTCCTTACCCAGGAGATCTTTGTGCTTCCGAAAAACATCCCGGTCATAAAGGATTGGGTGATTCTCAATGGAAGCAAATGGAGCTTCAAAAGGGTTTATATCGTTGGTGCCAGGAGAATGGAATTTATGTGAACGCACCTGATTGGTATTTTCTTGATGGCAGTAACAAGATCGGTATTGGATACAGAGAGGTAAATTTCTCTCTATCAAGAGCACAGCAGAAAATTTTGAATCGCCAGAATATTTATGATGGATTATGGGAGAAGTCGCCTTCCATGGCCTGGGGATTTGTACCGCTAACAAAATATCAAGGAGGTGGTCCTGAAGCTGTTCTGGAACCACTGTCGGATCACTTGAAAGATTATGAGCAGTTAATGGCTATTTATTACGGAGCAGGTGTACAGGCTTGTTATCGTGGCCCAAGACTTTATGATACAGAGCAGACCAAAAAGACTGTGATCAATTCAATTAATTGGTATAAGAAATACAGGCCGATCCTCAATTCAGATATCATTCATTTGCGCAGGCCGGATGGAAGAGATTGGGATGGTATTATGCATGTCAATCCAACTCTTAAAACGAAGGCATTAGTGATGTTATTCAACCCTTTAAAAGAGAAGATCACAAGGAAGATATTCATACCGCTTTATTATACCGGGTTGGCCCAACAAGCAACAGTAAAAGAGAAAGGGTCGATTATAAGAAAATTTAATCTGGACAGGGGCTATCATATAGCTGTAGACGTTGAGATCGAAGCAGAGGGATACACATGGTTTGTGATTGAATAGGAGATCAATTTTTTACGGATGTTATCCTCTGATATGGCCTTTGGAATTGATAGCCAGTAGTCTGTATGAAATTTATTGAATTCAGCGCGTTGTTTATGATATTGGCATCAACCTTTCAATTTGCGCTATAATTTCTGATGCAATCACCTCTTTTGAATTCAGTGCTATCTTTTGGCTCTTCCCGTTCTTGAAATAGATGGTCACTTCATTGGTTGAAGTGCCAAAACCAGCACCCGGTACTTGAAGCGAATTCAGAATGATGCAGTCAAGATTTTTTTCCTTGAGTTTTTTCAATGCATTCGCTTCCTCGTTGTCGGTCTCCAATGCAAACCCTACAAGGATTTGATCTGTCTTTTTTGTTTTACCAAGCTGTTGAAGAATGTCAGTTGTTTTTTCCAGTTCAATTGTCAATACTTCATCTTTCTTTTTGATCTTTTGCTCCATTACTTGTTTGGGCGTAAAGTCTGCTACTGCAGCAGCCATCACCATAACATCAGCACTAGAAAACTCATTCATACAAGCAATTTTCATTTCTTTCGCACTCACCACAGGAATGGTTTGTATGTCTGCATATCTTGGTATGATATCTATGGGACCAGCTATCAGCGTGACATCTGCACCTTGAAGGCAGAACGCTTCTGCGATTGCAATTCCCATTTTTCCTGATGAGTGATTTGAGATGAAACGTACAGGATCTATTGCCTCTTGGGTAGGCCCAGCGCTAACGACTACTTTTTTCCCTTTCCATGTTGCACCCCTAAAAAAAAAATTCTGGAGGTAATCCACTATTTCTTCAGGTTCTGCCATTCTTCCTTCCCCATTCAATCCGCTGGCGAGTTCACCTGTTCCTACGTCAAGGATATGATTTCCATATGACCGCAATTTGTCAAGGTTCTCTTTGGTTGAGGGGTGCTTGAACATATCCTCATCCATCGCAGGGGCGACGATGATTGGACACCGTGCAGAAAGATATGTAGCGATTAATAGATTATCACATTGACCACTTGCCATTTTTGATAGGGTGTTGCAAGATGCCGGTACTATAACAAAAACATCTCCCCATAATCCAAGTTCAACGTGATTGTTCCATGTATTGTTGTCATGAAAGTCGATCCAAACCGGATGCTTTGAGAATGTTGATAGCACAAGTGGTGATACAAAATCCTTTGATGAAGGTGTCATCACCACGCGCACTTCAGCACCTTGCTTTGTCAATAAACGGATCAGCAAAATGGCTTTGTATGCCGCTATGCTACCGGATATTCCAACTATGATCTTTTTACCTTCCAGCTTCATGCTTTAACTAAATGAGGACTAGCAAATTAGGCCAATTTATGTAATATTGGTGCATAAATCAGGCAAATTAAAGCGATTACAACCAAGAGACATCTGCGAGAAGAGCTGGATATGGTCCGCGCCCAAGGCTTACGCATAGGTTTTGTTCCTACAATGGGGGCATTACACATGGGTCATATTGCTTTGTTCGAGCAAGCCAAAAAGAGCTGTGATATTGTTGTGGGAAGCATTTTTGTAAATCCCATTCAGTTCAATGATCCTGCTGACTTTGCAAAATAT
>JBKCFW010000059.1:0-45692 GCA_046303675.1 bacterium | reverse complement strand
TGATAAAGGGTTTTCGAAGAAATGATCGAAGCGGGAATAGCAACATTTGCCAACAGTCTGGGAGTTCTTGTAGCAGTGACCACAACTTCTTCAATCGACTTGAATGACAGGGAATCTCGCTCTTGAGCGAAAGAGAACAATGCAGAAAACGACAACACCAATAATATCCCGTACCTCATGAAAACAATTAGGTGGCGAATTTCGATCAAGCCGCCCCAAGTATTATCATGAAATTGTCAGATGATGGCTTAGGTATGAATTATGACAATTAAGTGACAAACAAGCGATGTAAAAAATGGAGTTGCGAATTATTTATTCAACAATTCACAAGGTTTCAGTCCAGTATGCTTTTTGAAGGCCGTAGAGAAATGGGAAATAGATGAATATCCAAGTTGGGCTGAAACTTCAGAGACTGAGAGTCCTTTTTCATAAAGCAGATAACGGGCATGCTCCATTCGCTGATCCTGATAAAAATCAAATATCGTTGTACCAAACATCACCCTGAATCCTTTTTTGAGATAACATTCATTGATGGCCACCTTTCTGCTCAGCTCTTTGATCGTAATAGGATCACCGATGTGAGACAGGAGGATTTCCCTTGATTTAATGATCTTCTCACGTTCATCCTGATGGGCCAAAAACTTACAAGCCGGTACTTCATCCTCTTTCAGCGAACTGATCGATTCAAGCGTGTACAAGAGCAGGATCTGGGTTTGGGCATTGATAAAAATATTTTCAACAGCGTCTGTATAACGGTGATTGAGTATCGAATCAAGTGCATGCCTGATTCGTCCTGAGATCGGGATCGACCTGGTGAACGTATGATGATATTTGAAATTCAGAATGGCGTCGGTCTCGGGATCTGTTCCTTCCGACTTGATCAGGTTGGTAAGGTGAACCGGCTCAAACCGGAAATGAAGCACATCAACCGTTCCTGTTTGTTCCACACACAAGGCGTTGCGGTTAAGCTTGCATTCCTCACAATGTGCCTGGGAGAGATTACAATAAGTTTGTCCACTTACACAAAAATAGAGCTCGAGGTATCGGTTTCCCTCGATCTGGTCATAATGATAAGTGAGCGTTCCGCTGTCATCAACCCCAATTTTTGGTCCCCTGTCATACCTTTTGATGGAATATTGCCATGAGCCGGGGATCTTTTTCGTATTTGCAAACAGCACGGGAAAGTCCTCAAAATGAGACAATTCTGAGACAGCTGCCAGGGATGTGAATGATGGATTACTCATCGAATTACAAAGATAACCCTTATGAAAGGCAAACCCTCATAAAACAGTCAGAAAAGAGTCATAAATATGTGGAAATCATCTTAAAAAGAATAGGCTGTACAGAAGCTAAAAATGGGGAAAGCCCCCCTAATTTCAGTAAATTTGTATGCTAAAGCCTTAATCAAAAAACAAGAGGAAGAAGATACGTATGAGCACAGAAAACGAAGAAAAATTAGATCAGGCCAATAGTAGTTACGGCGCGGACAGTATCCAGGTACTTGAAGGCCTGGAAGCAGTAAGAAAAAGACCTGCGATGTATATCGGAGACATCGGTGTCAAGGGTCTTCACCACCTGGTGTATGAAGTAGTTGATAACTCGATTGATGAGGCGCTTGCAGGCTATTGCAACGATATTCACGTTACCATTCACGAGGATAATTCCGTTTCAGTGGAAGATAACGGAAGAGGTATCCCAACGGGCATGCACCACAAGGAAAAACGAAGTGCCCTTGAAGTAGTAATGACCGTACTTCACGCCGGAGGTAAATTTGATAAAAACACGTATAAGGTATCAGGCGGACTTCACGGTGTGGGTGTCAGTTGCGTTAACGCGCTGAGTACTACACTGCAGGTTACGGTACAACGTGAAGGAAAGATATTTCAACAGGAATATGAGCGTGGTGTTCCGAAATATGCGGTTAAAGAAACCGGTACCAGCGACAAAACTGGAACAAAGGTTCATTTCTGGCCTGATAGCTCCATTTTTACTACCGGTATTTACAACAAAGATATCCTTGAAGGAAGATTGCGTGAATTGGCCTACCTGAACAGACGCATACGCATTACCCTGAATGATCTCAGGGAGAAAGACGAATCAGGCAATCATTATCAACAAGTGTTTTACAGCGAAGGTGGTATTGTTGAGTTTGTAGAAATGCTGGATAAGAATGGAAAACGAAATGCACTCATACCTTCTATCATATACATGGACGGACATGATGCTGAATCGAATGTTGCTGTTGAGGTTGCCATCAACTACAACGACTCATACAATGAGCATATCTTCTCGTATGTAAACAATATCAACACCATTGAAGGGGGAACACATGTAGCCGGCTTCAGACGAGCCATCACCAGGGTGTTTCAACAATATGGTAAAAAGCAAGGGCTCTTTGAAAAATCAAAAGTGGAGGTGGAAGGTGATGATTTCAGGGAAGGATTGAGTGCCATCATCTCTGTAAAAATCCCTGAACCTCAATTCGAAGGGCAGACCAAAACAAAACTGGGTAACTCGGAGGTGATAGGGATTGTTGACGTAACCGTTTCACGTGCATTGGAAGCTTATCTTGAGGAAAACCCCAGAGAGGCTAAAAATATCATAAGCAAGGTTATACTCGCTGCACAAGCCAGAGCAGCGGCAAGAAAAGCAAGGGAACTCGTTCAACGCAAAACTGTTCTTTCAGGTGGTGGACTTCCAGGTAAACTATCAGATTGTTCCGAAAGGGATCCTACCAAAAGTGAATTGTTTCTCGTTGAGGGAGATTCAGCAGGAGGAACCGCAAAGCAAGGTCGCGATAGAAATTTTCAGGCCATCCTTCCGCTGAGGGGTAAGATCCTGAACGTTGAAAAGGCAATGGAGCACAAGATCTACGACAACGAAGAGATCAGAAATATGTTTACCGCTCTTGGTGTGAAAATCGGAACCCCTGAAGATCCAAAAGCATTGGATCTTTCAAAGTTGAGATATCATAAATTGATCATCATGACGGATGCTGATGTGGATGGTAGTCATATTGCCACCTTGATCCTCACATTCCTCTTCCGATATATGAAAGCCATGGTTGAACAAGGCTTTGTCTATATTGCACAACCACCACTCTACCTTGTAAAAAAAGGAAAAGAGCAACACTATGCATGGAACGAAGAACAGCGTAAGGAATATATAGACAAAATGGCTGGCGGAAAAGAGGACAGCGTAAGTGTTCAACGATACAAAGGGCTTGGTGAGATGAATGCAAGTCAGCTATGGGACACAACAATGAACCCACATTCAAGGACACTGAAAAAAGTGAGCATAGAAAGTGCTGCTGAAGCGGACAGGGTCTTTAGCATGCTTATGGGTGATGAAGTCGCTCCAAGAAGAGAGTTCATCGAATCCCATGCTAAATACGCAAAACTGGATATTTGATTTTCATTATACACACTTAAAACAAACATCATGTCAAAAGAAAACATGCTCACAGCTTACAACGTCAAGACCAAAGAAAAAGATGTTCCCATGCAAGATGCAGTGATCAGCAGAACTGCAAAAGGTGGTTATATCGCAAAGGGTCATGATGGAAAAGGCAACAAACTTACAGCCCTACTTGGTGAGGCAAAAGCACTGGCAGCTATCAAAGCTGGTACAGCAAAACAAGATTGGTAGTAGTTCCCACTGTAATAGCAAAAAGACAGACCACATGGTCTGTCTTTTTTATTTAACGCGATAACTGTTTTTTTGAAGCCACATCCTGACTTTTTCCCTGTGATCACCTTGCAAAATGATCTCACCATCTTTAGCTGTACCTCCGCTACCACAATGATTCTTCAGTTGTTTTCCCAATTCAACCATATCTTCTGCCAAGCCTACAAACCCAGTGATCAGTGTAACTGTCTTACCGGCCCTGTGTTTGTTCTCCATTGTTACTCGGAGCAACTGCTCATGCGGCGCCAACGTTTTTTCTTCGGAAGTCTCCTCTACAGATGGATCATACGAGGGATCTGTACTATATACAAAAGGAGATCTGTTGTCTTTCTTCTTACTCATGGTTGAAAATTATTTCATTGCCTTTAGGCTTAGGTCAAGACTTACCGCATGATGGATCAACGCTCCAATGCTTACATAATCAACTCCTGTTGCAGCATAGGATTCAATATTAGAAAAATTAATGCCACCGCTTGCTTCAGTTTCAAATTCGCCGCCAATCAACTGCATGGCATGAACGATCAGATCAGGCGTGAAATTGTCGAGCATGATACGGAAAACTTTTTCTCTTCCCACCTTGCAAATTTCTACAACATCATCAAGTGATCTGGCTTCCACCTCGATCTGGATGTTCAGGTCGCGACGCTTACGATAATCATCAGCCAATAGGATGGCCTTTTCTATTCCGCCTGCAAAATCAATATGGTTATCCTTAAGCATGATCATATCATATAAACCAAACCGATGATTAACGGCACCGCCGATTCGTACAGCCTCTTTTTCCAGCAGCCTGAAATTGGGAGTTGTCTTTCTGGTATCCAGTATCCTTGTTTTGTAGCCTTTGACCTTATTCACATAAGTTGAAGTAAGTGTTGCAATACCACTCATTCGTTGCATACAATTCAACAGCAATCTCTCTCCTTTTAACATGGCATGCACCAGTCCCTCTATTTCAAATGCAATCTCACCTGCAACCATCTTGTCGCCATCTTTTTTATATGCAATAAAATTGATGTCAGGATCCAAGGTCTTCAAAACAGATTCAGCAACCTCCATACCTGCTAAAACACCATCTTCTTTGATCTTAAGGACCATTCGTCCGTTGGTATTCGGTGGGATCACCGACATGGTGGAATGGTCGCCATTGCCAATGTCTTCCTCCAAAGCTTCAGTTATTAACTTTTTGTATTTATCAGTGCGATCATTCATCAAATGAAGATAAAATGAAATGAAGTAATTTTGCACTATGGAAAATAAAAAATGTATTCTGCTGATCATGGATGGATGGGGTATCGGTACTGTACCTTCAAGTGATGTGATCAAACACGCACATGTACCTTTTGTGAGCTCCCTGTATCAAACTTATCCCAATGCCACGCTCACGACATGCGGTGAACTGGTTGGACTTCCCGATGGCCAAATGGGCAACAGTGAGGTCGGCCATTTGAATCTTGGAGCAGGCAGAATTGTTTATCAGGAACTGCAAAGGATCAATGTTGCCATACGTACAGGGGAATTTCAAAAAAACGAGACCCTGCTCTCAGCTTTGCAATACGCAAAAAAGAACGGAAAAAAAATCCATCTGATCGGACTCGTAAGTGATGGTGGTGTTCACTCTCATATCAACCATATAAAAGCTATCACCGACTTGTGTAAATCACAAGCTTTGGAGAATGTGTTCATACATGCTTTCACTGATGGCCGGGATACTGATCCGAAGAGCGGTTTATCGTTCATCACAGAACTTGAAGGACATCTTAAGCAATCAACCGGTAAGATCGCAAGCATCACCGGAAGATATTATGCAATGGATCGTGACAAGCGCTGGGAAAGGGTTAAGCTTGCCTATGACGGAATGGTACATGGTGTCGGCGAACATGCGAAAGATGCTGTTGAAGCGATCAAGCAATCATACGAAAACAATATAACGGACGAATTCATCAAGCCGATCATATTGGTTGATAATAATGATCAGCCACTGGCTACAATTGCTGAAGGCGATGCGGTGATTTGCTTCAACTTCCGAACGGATCGTTGCAGAGAAATTACAGAGGTGCTGACGCAAAAAGATTTTACGGATCTAGCCATGAAGAAACTCGATCTGCATTATACCACCATGACTGAATATGACAATACGTTCAAAAAAGTCAATGTCATCTTCAGAAATGATAACCTCAACAATACACTTGGAGAAGTACTGGAAAAGAACAACAGAACGCAGATCAGAATTGCAGAAACAGAGAAATATCCTCACGTAACTTTTTTCTTCAGCGGCGGAAGAGAGGTTCCTTTCGAGGGTGAAAGAAGGATCATGGCCGCATCCCCGAAAGTAGCGACCTATGATCTTCAGCCTGAGATGAGTGCGTATGAACTCACAGAAAAGATCGTTCCGGAAATCAACAACAAAAGTGCAGATTTCATCTGTCTCAACTACGCCAATGCTGACATGGTAGGTCATACCGGGGTATGGAGCGCTGCTGTTAAAGCGGTTGAAACCGTGGATGCCTGTGTCAAGCAAGTGGTTGAGGCTGCGCTGGAAAATGACTATACTGTATTTCTTACCGCAGATCATGGCAATGCCGACTTCATGAAAAATGAAGATGGCTCACCCAACACCGCACATACACTCAATCCTGTTCCGCTTTTTATCATTGATAAACACTGGAGAGGCACGGTGAAGTCAGGTAAACTGGGTGACATAGCCCCTACCATTCTGAAAATAATGAACATCCCGATACCGGCTGATATGACGGGAGAAGTACTGATCTCATGAATTTAGCCTCCCATCATAACTTGATCAAATGGGCCATGTCTATCCTGGCCCATTTGATTATCATCACAACACATGGGCAAGTTGTGCAGGATTCTCTTGAAAGCAAGGAACTGACAGAGGTTGTTATTTCAGGAAGTAAGTTTCTTGAAAAGAAAAAAAATATCGTTCAGAAAATCGAGAACATCAGCGCAGCTTATATCAGCAAAGTAAATGCCCAAAATACGGGCGATCTGTTGATGAGTACAGGGAATGTGTTTGTTCAAAAAAGTCAGCAAGGCGGCGGCAGTCCGGTCATTCGTGGATTTGAAGCAAGCAGGATACTGTTGATTGTCGATGGAATTCGCATGAACAATGCAATTTATCGTTCAGGACATTTGCAGAATGTGATCACAGTAGACCAAAACATGCTGGAAAACATCGAATTGCTGAAAGGTCCGGCCTCAACCCTTTATGGAAGCGATGCCCTTGGTGGAGCAGTGCACATGATGACGATAAAACCAGCCCTGGCAATAGATTCAACAAAAACAATTTACAGTGGAAACGCTTTTGCCCGTTACTCAACAGTCAATCATGAGAATACTGTTCATGCAGACATTAATATCGCTAGAAAAAGAATCGGCTTTCTTACGAGTATAAGCCTGAGTAAATTTAATGATCTGCGAATGGGGAGAAATGATATGCCTGAATTTCCTCTCTTTGGAACAAGGCCGTTCTACATCAGACCATATGTTGGAATATCAGGTGATAGCATTATGAAAAACAGCAATGACCGGCTGCAAAAATATTCAGGATATGATCAGCTCGACCTCATGCAAAAAGCAGTGTATAGATCAGGTAAGCATACAGAACACCTGATCAATTTTCAATTATCGACTTCGTCTGATGCACCCAGATACGATCGATTGCAGGATGTTAGAAATGGTAATCTAAGATTTGCCGAGTGGTACTATGGTCCGCAGAATAGAAAACTCATCGCCTATACTGTTGAAGCGAAGGAACTAATTGGATTTTTCGGAGAGTATAAAGCCACTGCAAGCTACCAATCAATCGAAGAAAGCAGAATTACCAGGGAGTATAAAAAATATGACCAACTTGATCGGAGACAAGAGCATATTAGCGTAATTGGTTTAACGATCGATGCAAGAAGGAAAATGAAAAGAGATGAGATCACTTCGGGAATTGACTTTCAATTCAATGATGTTTCTTCCGAAGCAAAAAGAACCAACATAATAACCGGAACTACCTCAAAGCTTGACACCAGATATCCGGATGGAAAAAACCTCATGCACCATGGAGCAGTATACATACAGCACATCAAAAAAATGCATAACGCAAAGCTTGTCCTGAATGACGGAATTCGATACCAGCTCGTCAGTTTACATTCGACCATATTGGATAACTCTTTTTTCTCTTTACCTGTTACCGATATTGCCCAACGCAACGGTGCAATTACTGGTAATATCGGACTCGCCTACATGCCTACTGAAAAAACCCGTATCACTATCGGCTATTCTTCAGGTTTTCGCGCTCCCAATATTGATGACCTCAGTAAAATATTTGAATCAAGTACAGCTGCCCGTCAGGTCGTGGTCCCTAATCCACAAATTAGGCCCGAAACCACACATAGTATAGATGTTGGAATAAAACAATTGATCACATCATCTATGATCATTGAATTTGAAGGATTCTATACCCGCTTCCAAAATGCGATCATCAAAGCACCATTTACACTAAATGGACAAGATTCTACGCTGTACTACAATACCAGATCTCAGGTTCTGGCCAACCAAAACATTGGCAGGGCAAACTTATACGGAGCAAATGCATCACTCCAGATTAATCTCCACAAGCATTGGAAGTTTACAGGAACTGCCAATTACACCGTTGGTCATATGAACACCGACAATACAAGAAAAACAAGTGTGTATAAAAGACAAACCGACGGAACCTATAGAACGGTTCAGGAATTTGTAAAAACCAAGCCCTTGGATCACATACCTCCATTTTTTGGGAAATTGAGTATCGCATATCAAAAAGCAGGGTCATATGCAGAATTATTTCTGCATTTCAATGGCTGGAAGAAACTTGACCGCTACAATGCCGACGGTGAGGATAATGCGCAATATGCCACCCACCTGGGAACGCCCCCCTGGCAGACCCTCAATTTCAGGTGTGGATTCAAGCTTGGTCGAGCCCTACAGCTGCAAGCATCCCTAGAGAACATCCTGGATTTGAATTACCGCTATTTCGCATCCGGACTATCTGCCCCGGGACGGAATGTAAGCCTGACCATCCGGAGTAAATTCTGATAAAGTCCATATTTTCCTACTAAAAGATTAGCAGGATGCAGCGCGATTAAATAAAAATTGTCTTATTTTCAGAGATCAATCAATGATTTCATGACGGAAGAAGTGCTTGTCAAGGCTTGTATAAGTAACAGCGCTACTGCACAACAGGAGTTGTACCAACGGTACAGTCCAAGAATGTTGTCTGTCTGCTACCGTTACGCCAAAACGAGAGAAGATGCCGAGGACATGTTACAGGAAGGTTTTATTAAGGTGTTTACACAGATAAAACAATACGAAAACAGAGGTTCTCTAGAGGGATGGATCCTGAGGATCATTGTACACACGTGCATCAACCACTTGAAGAAGCACAAAAAATTCAACGACAGTCTTGAACTGGCATATGCCGGCAACATGACGATCAATGAAGACAATATCCCAGGTGCTCTTCAGGCAAAACAAATTGTTGAATGCATCAGATCCCTGCCTATTGGATACAGAACTGTATTAAACCTCTATGCAATCGAGGGCTACTCTCACAAAGAGATTGCCTTTTTGCTTGATATAGAAGAGAGTACAAGCCGTTCCCAATATACGAGGGCAAAAAATATGCTGGAAACGATCCTACACAAAAAGAATCTGCTCCAGCCTAAACAAAAAAAAGAAAAAAAATGGCTCATTCCAGTTCATATCAGATGAACTGCAGTTGCTATTGTTTGACGTATAAATAACATGAGAGATTATTCAACAGAAGAATTTGAGGATATACTACGGGAGAAATCCCAGCAGTATATGGTGTACCCATCCGATAGGGTATGGGATAATATTTTGAATAAGCTGCATCCGTTAAGGAGAATAAAGAATATTGCATTTTTATTGCTGTTTTTTACCGCCGCGACCACTGCGATCGTACTAAGTAGTGAAGAGGCTAAATATGCAATGAATAATTCGGAAAAAATCACCGCGAATTTGATCAGTAAGCAAAAATTAACTGTAGCGCAATCTGCCACTGTTAACATAAAAGAAAAGACAGTACAACCTCTTCAAAAAAACAACATCGTTCCTGTTCCCATTGCCGAAGATCAAAAAACGGCTGCACCAAGACAAATAGCCCAACTTGAGCCAGCAAGAAAAAAATACTCATTCAACATTCCAAGTCAGATTTCAAGCATCAACTACACGATACCAATCATCACATCTGCCGATAAGGTTCCAGCAGAGAAAACAGATGCCGACCATCAGCATGCTTCAACGATAATCGAGAATGTAATAGAAAAGGCAACAAAGATCAAAAAGAATGCCAGGTGGCAATATTACGTTACACCAACAATCAGCTATAGAAGCTTGAGTGGTCAGGCCAGCAAAACAACATATCAGTATAGTCAATATTTCATGAGCACCAATGCTCCCTTTGCAACAGATGTGAAAGATGCTGTTAATCACAGACCCGGAATTGGTCTTGAGATCGGAACATCAATGTTTTATACCATCACTAAAAGATTATCATTCAAAATGGGGATACAAGGTAATTATAACCATTACCAGATCAAAGCATTTAGTTCCGTACCTGAGATCGCTACGTATGGAATGAATAACTTCAGTGGCGCTACTATTCCCATCAATGCAGTATCTGTGTACAGGAATAACACAGACTATTCCAACGCAACTTTGAGGAACGAGCATTACATGATTTCCATTCCTATTGGATTTGATTATAGGTTATTGGGTAATAAAAAAGTTAACCTGTCTGTTGCATCAAGCATTCAACCTACGTATGTTTTTGCAAACTATTCATACCTGATCTCAACCAATCTGAAGAATTACGCAAAAGAACCCAGCCTCAACCGAAATCTAAACATCAATGGAGCTATAGAAGCAAGTCTAAATATTACTTCAGGTTCACTGAAATGGAGCATTGCGCCTCAGTATCGCTACCAAATGATCTCGAGTTTCAAGAACAAATACCCGATCAGGGAAAATCTTATGGACTTTGGCATCAAATTTGGTGTTATAAAAAGTATCAATTAAGATTACCTTCTCCTTACCACATTCAAAAGGCAATTGGCTAAATTTGAGGTAGCTTCATTCGGCTATCCTGATCCATGAAATATGAACGCAGAGAAATTCACAACGATACAACAAACACTTCCTACAGCTGCCGGAATATATAAATATTACAATGCGAATGGTAATCTCTTGTACATAGGAAAGGCCAAAAACATAAGGAAGAGAGTCAGCTCATATTTTACAAATACTAAATTATCTCACAAAACACAAGAGTTGATCAGGCAGATCAGCTCCATAGAATGTACTGTGGTAGACTCAGAACATGATGCACTGCTACTGGAAAATTCTCTGATCAAGGAGTTCAAGCCAAAATATAACATTGTTCTCAAAGATGATAAAACATATCCCTATATAGTGATCAAAAATGAGCCCTATCCCAGGGTGTTCATCACCAGAAGGAAATTCCCTGATGGCTCTTTGTATATAGGACCATATACCTCCATCGGTAAAGTAAGAGACCTTTTTGAGTTTATAAAACAACATGTTCCTTTAAGAAGTTGTACGCTGAATCTTACAGAGAAAAACATCACAGCAAAAAAATTCAAGGTTTGCTTAGAGTATCATCTCGGAAACTGTAAAGGCCCATGTACAGGGCTTCAAACAGCAGAGGATTATGCAGCAGGGATAAGGGATGTAAAAGACATACTGAAGGGCAATCTTCGGGGAGTGATTTCTGATTATAAAAAAAAACAAGAGCAATTTGTTGAAGACCTGGAGTTTGAAAAAGCTGAATTGATCCAGAAAAAAATCAATGCATTAAAGAACTACAGATTCTCTTCTATAGTTGTTAGTCCAAAAGTTGGAGACGCAGACGTATTTGCGACAGCAACGTATAATGAAACGCTTGCCGTAAGCTATTTATCGGTTCGAAATGGCACGATCAATAATTCAGGCAATCATGTATTCAAACTAAACATTGAAGAAAAAACGGAGGATATTCTTCCCCAAGCCATTCTGTATGTTCAGTCATTATACAATAGCGACTGCAAAGAAATTATTGTGACAGAGGAATTAAACTTTGGATTTGAGGAATATAAGGTGGTCGTTCCAAAAAGTGGCGACAAGAAGAAACTACTTGATCTGGCAAAGACCAATGCAACGTATTTTATTAATGAGCTTAAAAGAAAGAACAGTCTGTTGCAGCTGAATGAAGAAGTTGACAAACTATCATTATTGGCTTCGGTTCAGCAATCTTTGTCACTACACGAAACTCCAACCCACATCGAATGTTTTGATAACTCAAATTTTCAAGGAAGCTATCCCGTATCGGCAATGGTCTGTTTCAAGGATGGCTTACCCAGTAAGAAAGATTACAGAAGATACAATGTGGAAAGTGTAACAGGTATAAATGATTTCGCTTCCATGAAAGAAGCAGTGGAAAGAAGGTATGGCCGATTGATCAAGGAAAATGAATCCCTTCCGCAATTGGTCATCATAGATGGAGGGAAGGGACAACTAAGCGCTGCTGTGGATGCTATACGGGGACTAGGACTTGAAGGCAAAATGACCTTGATCGGGCTTGCTAAAAATGTAGAAGAAATATTTTTTGTGGGGGATAAAGAATCGCTGAAACTAGGTTATCAAAGCGATGTACTTAGATTTATTCGCAGCATCCGGGATGAAGTCCACCGATACGGCATCACCTTCCACAGGAACAAAAGGAGTAAAGGAACATTCACGAATGAACTCGAAGAGATCGAGGGAATAGGTAAAAAAACAGTTGCAGAATTACTATTGACGTTCAGGTCGGTAAAAAATATAAAAAAGGCAAGCAGAGAGGATTTGGCGGTTGTGATCGGGAACAAAAAAGCGGAGATCCTGAGTGAGTATTTCAAAAAACAACAGAGCCGACATGAAGCCGGCTCTGGTATCAATTAGTTTATTGATCACTAATAAGACCAAAGGTCAAGTTCAAAATTAAATATCTTGTTCTTGATGTTGTCACCTTCAAGGAGTTTCAGGATATCATCTTTGATATACTGCTTGATAAACAGGTCATAGGGATTGTCAATACTTGATTTCACAATATAGCTTGAGAAGTATCGACTCTCAAACAACTCTTCCCAGCTCATACGTGCTCCAAAATTCTTAGGGTTATATACCTCATATAGTGCGAGTATGGGTCTTAGGTCTGGATAATAGACCCAGAATATGGGTGATTCACCAAGTACAGTTCCTGCATCATCAACATATGTTTTAATGGGTGCTATTCCAACAATACGAGCAAACATACGGGAAGACTCTTTGTCAAAGATCCAGTCTTCTTTTAAACGAAACTTTGTGATATCATCAGGATTAAACTCCCTACACACCAGAGAATCCCTGTATATGCCTTTAGATCCTGTTGGATCTTTAGCCCAATCAATTACCTGAACTGAATCACACCTGCCTGAGATCACCTCACCCACCCTTGCGATGGTCATGGGTGTAGTGAATCGATCATCCACATTTGGATCGAATGCAGTAACATCCCCTTTTCTGATTGCACGAAGCAGAATATTGATGAATCGTTGATTTCCATTATCGTCTTCCGCCTTGAATCTGAATGGTAGATTCATTTTTTCCTTGATATCAATCTCTCTCCAAACGCGCTCACGATACCATGCATCATCTTCGCGAATATGTTCATAAGGAAGTGGCGCTCTGCTTTTCACAAGATTTCTCTCTATTGCAGCATCCGGACGAAGAGAAACTCTTACAGAATCAAACGCAAATGGATCCTTTGGAGGAGCTACAGGAGCAGCCGGCTTAACTGTATCAGCTGCCGGCTTTTGAACTGTTGTATCCAGCACTTGGCTGTTTGCAGCATTAGAAGTTGTTGTGGTCTTCTTGGGTGCAGCCTTCTTCTTTTTTGTCTGTCCAATAATATCTCCACCAGAAACAATCACTAAAACTAACACAAGAAAAATAGAGCTGATCAGGTTGCGTTTCATGTTATTTCTTTTATTCGAGTTCATTTATTTCAAGTTATATGAAAGGCCTGAAGGCAATACCCTTACACGACCATCAGGACCTTTAACTGTAATATCAGTTATTGCAACCAAGGCGCCAGGTTTAAGCCTGTTGATCAAAGAAGCTGCACCTCCATCCCATCTTGCCCCCTTATTCTCAACAGGAGCATAGTCAGGTATATCGGCACTGATCGCACCAAGTTTGTAGCTTACTACTTCAAAAGGAGCATCAAACTCAGAATCCTCGAGTTTGGCAATGATACCACCCATTGCTTTGAAAGAGGCCGATGGTACAGGACCTGGCTTCAGGTTACCTACCATGGCAGTAGGATTCGGTAACTGCTTGACCCTGAAAGATACTTTACCCGTGGGTTTTCCTTCAACAAGTACAGTTACTGTGTGTTCCCCGTAATTACCAGCGGAAGGCTTAACTACATATTTATTACCACTTACTTTTGCAATGGAGCCTCCACTGAATTGAGCGGAAACCTTTTCACTTCCAGCGCCTGCAGTAATGGTAAGTGGGTTATCTACACCAATGTACAATACATTCATTTTGTCTGGAGAAACAGCAACCCCTGAAGGAGCACCTACTGTATAATCAACTTTCTTGGATATGGTTTTTTGTTCTCCGCTGTTTGGATCAATGTATGATACATTAACGTTCATTGTTCTGGTTCCGGTTCCACCCACATTGAACTTTGTTTCAGCTACACCATTCGCGTTAACTGCAATACTTCTGCCATCAATTGTAACAACCGGCTTTACATTTGAATTGAAAGCACCAAGTCCTGCCATGATCGTCAATTCTTCGCCAGGCATCAGATAAGAAGAACTCATACCAACCAGTGGCTCAAACTTATCCATGATCAACTTGACAGCACCTACCTGATTGATACAGAATGTAGCTGCGAGATTTTCAGAATTTTTGATGTCATTTTGAAACTTACTCAAAATGGTGAGAGAAGCGATCGTTGGGGTCATGTGAAAATAACTCTTGATCCAATCTTTCAACTCATCACCCGTAGATGTATTTCCTGCACTTGACTTAGGCACCTCAAGATTGAGTGGCAGTTTAGTTCCAATTTGAGCTGCCATTTCAGGATCTATAGCCAGCAGTTTGGTCTTGAACTCTTTAAGCTTGTCGTATAGGATCTTACCGTTCCCTTTCTGATCAAAATACCTGGTTGATGCATCAACATTGTCTTCTCTAAACTCACCAGTTGCAGGATCGAGTTCAGATTCTTGTTTAAGTGCCAGCTTAAACCCCTCAAGCAAATCATAATTCTCAGCAGCAAGAGCACGCACTTGCTCTGCTTTAGGCTTCCAAATGGCAGCTTTTTCTGCAGTTTTTGGATCTTTGATCAACTCCTCGAAGGAATTGTAAATACTTGTAGTGGAGGAACTAAGCACTGAATTTGATTCCCTTAGGCTGTTGTCAACCACCTTGAAGGCATTGAGAATCTCAGCAGATACATTAAGTGCAAGCAGCGCTGTTAACACCAAATACATGATGTTGATCATCTTCTGCCGCGGCTCTTTAGGTAGTGACATATATTAGAATAAGTTTGTTAAATGTAAATCCAACACCGATATCAACTATGCACGGCCTTGCATTGCTGCAAGCATATTTCCGTATACACTGTTGAGGCTACCAAGATTCTTTGCCAACAGTGCGATTTGCTCCTGTGTTTTTTTGGCATCTTCAACACTACCGGCCATGGCCTGACTTGCTTTGCTCAGACTCTCATAAAAAGAATTGATCGCCTTGATATGGGTTCCTGAATCCTGTAGCTCGAGTTCGTACATCTTATTAAGTGCACCAAGATTTTTCGTCAACCCTTGAATTTGTTCATGGAAAGCTTTTGAACTTTCTGCGGCATTGCTGAACTGTTGTATTGATGAAGATGCATTGGAATAAGCATCTTTCAAACTAGATATTGCAGCTGTTGCTTCTTTGGTTTTGGCAGCATACTCATTGCTGGCAGCGCTGGCATCCGCAATACTTGAAATACCTTTTACCGTGGTATTGAATTTGCTGAAATTCTCATTCAACTGTTTCAAATTATTTGGATCCAATTCCTTCTCTATAACTTGCTTCAAAGCATCTGTAGCTGGTGTTGCCAATGCAACCGCCCCTTCTTCATGCTCAACTGCTCCTTTCTTTAGCTCAAGGTAGGCATAAAGCAAAAATATTGCAGCCTCAGTAAGCAAACCCACAGTCAGCATTTGATCAGCAAAACTTTTGTGAAGAATCTTAGCCCAAGCGCCAAAGATTACGACCGCAGCACCTACGCTTACGATTATGTTGACTATTTTCTCAAGTGCATTTACATTTGATGAGCCTGCCATAGTGAGGAGTTTTGTTTATTGAGATAGAATTATAAAAAGAATTATTTTTTCCCTGATGGTGCAAGATCAACTACACAACGAAAACCAATGTATGATTTTGTTGTATCCTGATACTCGTAACCTCTGGTACTATTTTGAAGGAAAAAGCCAACATCTTTCCAGCTTCCCCCACGTACAACCTTTCTCTTCATCCTCGGTGGATCATTATCTTTGGCATTGAGTCGAATATCTGGATTCATGTCATGCTGGAAATTATATGCCCCCTCGTAGTAAAGGGAAGAAGTCCACTCTGCTACGTTACCGGCCATATTGTAAAGTCCAAAGTCATTCGGCCAATAAGCATCTGCTCGCACGGTGTAGAAACCACCATCCTCTGGATAATTACCCCTTCCTGGCTTGAAGTTTGCAAGTAGGCAACCCTTTTTGTTCCTGAGGTATGGTCCGCCCCACGGAAATGGAACCTGAGAACGTCCACCACGAGCTGCATACTCCCACTCAGCTTCCGTTGGTAGCCTAAAATCAGATTCGGTCATTCTCTTTTTAGATTCCAAAAAGCTATTCAAATATTGTGTTCTCCACTCACAGAAAGCAGTGGCCTGCATCCAGTTCACCCCAACAACAGGATAGTTCCCGAAAGCAGGGTGTGAGTAATACTTCTTGGACATGGGCTCGTTGTAGGAATAAGTAAAGTCTCTTATCCACACCAAGGTATCGGGATATATAGGAGTGTCTTTTTTAAGAATGAAAAGTGATCTAGGCTTGTTAGCATTTTCTCTCTTCGCACCTTCTCTGTAATCAAATATTTCAGAGTGATAGACAATTTTTTTTGCATCAATCTCCCTTCTTCCGTTGATCCTGTTATCAGGAGAAACGATCATTGCGCCCAACTGCTCCTGAATTTTGGGATCATCCCACTTGATTGTTTTTGCCTTTGCCCAATCAATCGGACCAGAGCCATCTGCGGCCTGCTTTTTGTAATTTAAAATTGTAGCAGCTATGGAATCCCTGACCCAGAAAACAAATTGACGATACTCGTTATTGGTGATTTCAGTGGCATCCATCCAAAATCCGTTGATGGAAATTTGTTTATTTCTCGCTGTGAATGCATAACTGACGTCTTCATCACTCGGACCCATGTGAAATGTACCGGCTGGGACATATACCATTCCGGGAGGTTTGGGAACCACATACTTTCCGCCAATCGAGACACCATGCAATTGACCATCGTTGGCCGACGACTTTGACTTACCGGATTTGCCACAACCGGATAGGATTGAGGCAATTGTCAATGTTGTAAGTAAAAATGCAAAACTTAATTTCATCTTTGTTTTACGTTTAAAGTATGGGTCAACAAATATATATTAAAATAAGCTATCAATTTTTAAGATAACTCGTTAATAATCTAAATTTTAACAAGCCTAAAACATCATGACAGGCACAAAAAACGAAGAAAAACGGTATCTATTGCATTTAAAGCCCTATAAATTTGTTAATATCTGTGTAAATAGCTCATTTTCAGTACTTACTGGGACTCTACACGAGTAATCCCGACAGGCATGATACCTGATTTCACCTTTTGGAGCAACCCTGTCCTTAAGCAATGGAAATTGGTCTGATGGACCTTCAGAAGCCATTATCACTTTGTTGGGCAAATATCGTTGCAGCAGATTCCTTACTGCTTGCTGATATTCAAGTCCAACTATAGCTATTTCGTGAGTTCCGCGATTGATCTCCATGAACAGGTTAGACCAGATACCAAAAGAGCCGGGATACTTGATGGCTGCCTCTTTAACGCTGGTCAGCATTGCGATTGATCGTTCTTTCCACTGAAATTGATCGAACAGGATTCCCAATCGGTATAGATTCCATGCCATGACAGCATTGCTGCTGGGAGTTGCCCCGTCGTAGATTTCTTTTTTTCTTACCAGAATATCGTGCTGAAAATCAGGCGTAAAGTAAAACAAAACCCCACTTTCATCTCCGTAGTGCTGAATCGCATATTCCATGATATCACGGGCCTTTTGAAGATATCGCAGATCACCGGTTGGTTCATACAGATAAATGAGTGATTGGACCAAATACGCTAAGTCGTCCAAAAAGGCTGAGTATTTTGATTCACCAAGCTTATGGGTATGCAACCAGTGCTTTGCTTTGCTGTCATAGAATTCACGTAACAGAAAATCCATATTGGATGAAGCAATACCCAACCATGATGGTTCATTGAATACAATGGCTGATCTTGAAAGTGCAGCATTAAACAACGCATTCCAGCCTAAAAGAATCTTATCATCAGTCGAGGGGCGTATTCTTGTTGATCGGCGTGTCAACAAAGCCTGCTTCGCCAAAAGCACGATTTCATTTCCTCTCTCAGGTGAGATCCCATGTTGGACAGACCACTCAGCGAGGGATTTTTTTGTGCGTAAAATATTTATTCCTTCCCAATTGCCCTCGTCAGTGACATCAAAGAAATCAGCAAGGATATTGCTGTCATCACCCAATACTTCTTGAAACTCTCTTTTCGTCCATGTATAAAACTTGCCCTCCTCTCCCTCACTATCAGCATCCAATGCAGCATAAAATCCACCCTCCGAAGAGAGCATCTCACGTTTCATGAAATCGACTGTCTCCTTTGCCGCAATCTTCAGCTCTTCATCAGCAGTGAGCTGATAAGCCTCCGCCATTACCAGCAGTAACAGTGCATTATCATAGGTCATCTTTTCAAAATGTGGTGCAAGCCACTCAGTATCCGTTGAGTACCGGCAAAAGCCCCCTCCGACCTGATCATATATTCCGCCCCGGATCATTTTTTTTAGACTCAAAGAGGCATGATCAAGTGCAGTTTGCTCGCCATGATAATAGAAGTAGCGAAGAAGATATTGAATACTGAATGTTTGAGGGAATTTAGGCGCTCTTCCAAATCCGCCTTCAGTTCGATCTGCTGATGTCAAGAGCTGCTCAAACATTTTTTTTGTATCGTGAACTGAAAAATTTGCATTGGTCAACCCGCTGAGTTCAGTGCTTGGCTTGATTGGTGTTGGGTTGGCAGACTGTAAATGGGCAATTAAATTATCTGCCTGCTGCTCAATTTCATCTCTTCTGCTTCTGTACGCTTCATGTATCTTCTCCAACATATCCATCCATGAAATTCTGTTATGAACCTGTCTCGGAGGAAAGTAAGTACCTCCATAGAAAGGCTTACCATCACTCGTCAAAAACATATTCAACGGCCATCCTCCTTGTCCACTGATGGCCTGAAGTGCATCCATAAAAAAATGATCAAGATCAGGTCGTTCTTCCCTATCGATCTTAATACATATAAAATATTTGTTCATCAATGCAGCTGTCTCCTCGTTTTCAAAACTCTCTCGCTCCATCACATGACACCAGTGACAAGCCGCATACCCAATACTTACCAATATGGGCTTGTCAAGTTCCACAGCCTTTTGCAATGCTTCATCCGACCAAGCATACCAATCAACAGGATTATGGGCATGTTGCAACAAATAAGGACTTGTCTCCTTGATCAGCCTGTTTGTATGTTCCATAAAAAAATAACCCCGGGTTATCCGGGGCATCATTCAAGTTGAATAATTATTTGGATGTTGATACTGCTCCTAAGAATTTTTCCAATGCTGCAACCATCGAAGGGATCTGAGGTTCCGGCGCTTTGATCTGCAGGCTAAGTCCGGCCTCTTCAACAGCTTTGGATGTGTTTCCGCCAAATGCACCTATGTAGGTCCCATTCTGATTAAATGCGGGAAAATTTTCTAAAAGACTTTTTACACCACTGGGTGTGAAAAAACAGATTATATCAAATTCACTAACGGAGAATTTAGACTTTAGATCACAACTGATCGTACGATACATAAAAGGAGTTACAAACTCACAACCATGGTCTTTTAGCCAGTTGACGATCTCATTGTCCTGCTGATTCTCAGAACACGGATAGATGAACTTTTCGTCTACCTTATGCTTATTGATAACATAGAACAATCCTTTGTTGGTGCCATCGGCACTGAAGAAAACCTTTCTCTTCCTATACAATATAAATTTTTGCAGATACAAGGCAACAGATTCGCTGATGCAGAAGTATTTGGTCTCCGGAGATACACTCAACTTCATTTCCTCACAAATCCTGAAAAAATGATCAATGGCATTTTTACTCATGAAGATGACGGCCGTATATGATGCAATGTCGATCTTCTGCTTTCTGAATTCCTTGCTAGAGATTGGGTCAAGCTGAATGAAAGGAACGAATTCCATTTCAATACCATGCTTTTTTGCAAGTTCAAAATAGGGTGATTTTGGAGACTCGGGCTTAGGTTGAGTGATCAGAACTTTCTTCACTCCCTTTTTTTCCTTGGCCGTGCTTTTCTTTCCTTGTTTGACCATATGTTACTATGATGTAGTGCAAAATTAATCAAAAAACGCGTAATGCTTGAGCTGAATTTATTTCCCAGCTCATATCGGCCATTAAAAAGGATCTATTTAGCGGATCTCAGGTGTCATGAAAGGCTGTAATGCTATCCAATGCATTACCAGAAAAATGTTCAACCAAGTTATATTCCTGTCAGCATCATGATGAACTTATTGGATATAAACTTGACCAACACTGCTGTGGGGAGAACCTCCAAGGATAAGACCGCCAGACTGAAACTGAACAGGTTAAGCTTAGCCTGCTTTGAAAAGAGAGAAAACCCTTTGAAAAATCTGAATAAGAAGGCGACTAACAGGACACCAACGGCAACCTTGGTAATAACTGAGATTGCAAATGACGAAGCAAATGCCATGAGGAAAGAAAAAAGAAGCAAGAGCAATCCTATGATTTTATTACTGAGAAATACTACGAAAACATAATTCCTGAATAAATCATGTTGATTAAATACCCATCCCAATGCATTGAGAAAAATTAACTTGAGGAGATATAGCAATACAAGTGCTATAAAAATAAAGATGAGCAATTTCAATTGATCAACATGAAAATTCAATCCTTTCAGTGTCAACAAAAAAAAAATAAAAAAGGTTGCAGAAAAAAAGAAAAAGAGATTCATCAGCAATGATGCCATGGGATATTGGGATAGTTGCTCCCTCGCTTGAAAAAAAATAAACCCTTCGTTGATGTAGCCCCGGATCAGCTTGGTAATGTAGCTTGAATAAAGTGCATTGATAAGACCTATGAAAAAAAACAATCCAATAAATGTGTAAAATAACCACTCTTTCTGTTGGCGCTCTCTTTTAACGAATAACTGTCTAACAGGCTTGGCGCCAATTTTATACCAATCCCCTTTTTCTAACATCTCGTCGATGAATTCGCCGTATGCGGAAAAACTTCGGCTAACGGTTAATGTCTGTAGTTCCTCCTTGGACAAAGGTTTGTGATTTGTGATGAATGTATCCAATAGAATACCCATCCCTGATGCTGTGTCAATACTGTCCAAGACCGGAACAGGAGAATTGCTTTCTTGTGAAAAAGCAGTGTTTGCATGGAGCAACATCACGACAAGAAGAGATATGAGGGCAGGTTTCAACATGTGATGCGAAATTATTCCATTCCGGTTAGTATTGTTCTAAAACAAGCTTACAAATCCAAAATGGATCTTTGACTCGCGAAAGTTTATGGGTTCTGTAGATCGTTTACCAACCGCATACGCCAGACTAAATACACCAGATCTGGTTTCGAAAGAAAGCCCGAGTCCTGCACCTGCAAAAAGCCTATTAGCTGCTTGCACTGTTCCCCTTTGCCCTGCATATGCTCCATCAACAAACGAAAAAAGGTACGAATTCTGTCCTACCAGATAACGGTACTCAACAGTAGCGATCAGGTATTCGCTGGTAAAGAGACTCTCTTCATCAAAACCTCTTAAGGTTTTTATTCCTCCAACCTGATACAGCTCATTCAACAATAAATTCCTCCCATTGATCCAACCTCCTTGAAGTCCGGTCTTAATAGTAGCTTGTCGGCCAATCTTATTAAAAAGATCTGCCTTGGCAGTCAACCTGAATTGTGATGTGGATGATCTCACCGTATCGTACAACGATGAATAATCAAAAGATCCACCCAACACATCGCTTTTCATCCTCATGATCGCATTGTTTTTGAGTAGCCTTCTTACACCGCCGGTCAATCGAAAAGTTAATTCCAATCCTTTCGTTGGATTAAATTTATTATCTGTTCCACTGTAATTCAGATCAACACCAATGGCAGATGTTCTTACATCAAGATAAGCAGGCAATCGTTTGGTTTGTCTTACCCGATTCGTATCAACATCAATCAGATTGCTTGAAAATTGTTGAAAGAAGATCTTAGCGCGTTGTCTGGGATTAATTTCATAAATAATTCCAATCGATGTATTCAACGTGATGAAAGAAGAATCCTTCTTCAGGAGATTAAAACTAAAATCCACTCCTGCATTGGTATTAAAAAGATATGGCTTTTGAAAACCAACCTGTAAACGGGGCGATTGCACCTGAATTTGTTGCCAGCTGAGAAAAAGGTTTTCAGCTCCGCCAAACGTATTTTTGAGGTCAAGTTCTGCCTCACCTGTCAGTCGAAGTTTTCCTCCAACCTGCTGATTGGATGGCATTAATCCTGCAAGCAGATTGAAACGATTACTCTGCTTTGGCTCAAGATATAGATTCAACACTGACCCTGTTCCAAGCAGTTGCATATCCCAGGGTTTAGATTCTTTGAGAAAATTCAACGAGGCGAGACGTACGGAAACTGCATCAAGTTTACTCTTTTTATATACATCCCCACCCCCAATTCCAAGATAACGTTGTAAATATTCCTGCTTTATTCTCAGTTTTCCCTGAACATGGATGCTGTCGATATGATACAACGGACCAAGATCAGCAGTCAGTCTTGCATATAATTTATGCTCTCTGAAGTAACTGCTGTCAAGTCGTACTGCCGCAAATGGATACCCCTGCTCTTCAAGCACTTGCAATAATTGTTCTTTTGTATCAACAACAGATTCAATACTTAAAGGTGTGCCGCTCGTATTTCCCCAATCAAGCTGTTGGAATTTTATAATTGCTAAAACAGTACTGTCCACAATGATCTCTCCCCATTCATAACGATCCCCTAGATATATCGATGCAGAAGCACGTTGTTCACCGATCAGCATGGTATCTACAGAGGCTGCCAGATAACCTTTTTTTTGAAGCAGGGGCAGCAGTTGCTTTTGTAAGTATTGTACACATTCCTCCTTGTCAGAGAATTCCCGTGTTCGAACTATGATGTCATGCTCTGCTATACTACCTTTGTCAACACGATTCAATTCCAGCATATACTTCTGTTGTGCAGATACATCAAACGCATTTGATAACATGCCAACGAGAAATAATGGTATCAGAATCAACCTAAACACGTATACAAATCTACATCGTTCCTTCAATTCTTTGACCATGTCAGGCATTTACATCCATATCCCGTTTTGCAGAAAAGCCTGCCATTACTGTAATTTCCACTTTTCAACGTCACTCACATCCGTCGATGGAATGATTGAAGCGATCGACAAGGAGATAAGGATGCGCGCTACACCCTCGATGCAACAGGTCAACACCATCTACTTCGGAGGAGGTACCCCATCGATCATTGATCCGGAAAAAATCAGTGAACTGATCGCAACGATCAGATCCAGGTTTACGGTTGACCCCGAGGCTGAAATAACCCTCGAGGCAAATCCGGATGACATCAATATGAAAAATGCTTTGGCATGGAAAGCCATGGGCATCAACAGATTTAGCATAGGCATACAATCTTTTTCAGAGGAAAATCTGCAATGGATGAACCGTGCACACAATGCACAACAATCGATTGACTGCATCAACATCATTCGGACTGCCGGATTCAACAACTTTAGCATTGACCTTATCTATGGTACACCGATGCAAGACCAACGCTCATGGGAAGATGATCTGAAGTTGGCAATCGAATTAAAAGTTCCTCATCTTTCTTGTTATGCACTGACTGTTGAAGAAGGTACAGCATTGCATGAAATGATCAAGAAGAAAAAAAGAACAGATGTCAGCCCTGACGAACAGGCAGAAAGATTCAATTCACTGGTAACAATGACAAGGCAATCAGGTTATCTGCATTATGAAATATCAAACTTCGCTTTGCCCGGAATGGAAAGTAAACACAACAGTGCCTACTGGCAAGGTAAGCCATACATGGGTTTTGGACCGGCAGCTCATTCCTTTCAAGGAAACACGAGAAGCTGGAATGTATCTAATAACATGAAATATATTCGATCCATCCAAGAATCTATCCTTCCATCTGAGCATGAGGAACTAAGTTCAATTGAGTTACTGAATGAATACATCATGACCGGACTGCGATCATCTTCAGGTATTCATCGTCTTAGGATCATTGATCAATGGGGCATGGATTGCTTGAATAAGATTGAAAATGAGATGAAGCCATGGTTGTATTCCGGCAAATTGTTGGAAACAGAGAGCGGTTGGGTGTTGAGTGAATCAGGAAAATTTTTTGCAGATGGTATAGCCGCATCATTGTTCCTTCTGAAGCATTAAGCTTATTGCATGGCAGATTCAATCTCCTGGAAGCCTTGCGCTGGATCCAGTCCCTCCCATAAAATACGATAGATCGTTTGTGCAATCGGCATCGATACGCCAAGTGATGCATTGATCATGTAAATGGATTTGGAAGCAGGCATTCCCTCCGCAACCATCTGCATCGCCAATTGTGCTGATTCA
This sequence comes from bacterium, assembly GCA_046303675.1. GTDB lineage: Bacteria > Bacteroidota > Bacteroidia > Chitinophagales > Chitinophagaceae > Pollutibacter. The sequence goes on along the minus strand of JBKCFW010000059.1, from coordinate 20,856 downwards.
ACACTATAGCCCTTGCCGATCATATTTCCGAAGGAACGATTACGACTGAACAAAGAATAACAAGTGACCAACAGATCACCCAGATAAACAGAGGAAGAATAATTAACGGGGGAGTTAGAAAGAAGCGAGGTATTGCTCTTTGCATCACAGATCGAATTGAGAAAACGTTTCATTTCCCCTGCTGCATTGGCAATGAACACACTGAGAAAATTATCGCCATACCCTAATCCATGAGAGATGCCAGCACCCATCGCATAAATATTCTTCAATACCGCTGCATATTGAACTCCGGTTACATCATGGCTCACAATCGTATTGATATAAGGTGTACTGAATGATGATGCGATGAGTTGAGTAATACCTGAATCAATTCCTGCAAATGTGAGATAGGAAAGTTTTTCAGCAGCAACTTCTTCAGCGTGACATGGACCCATGATGGTAACATACCTCTTCACATCAAATCCTTTCAACGCTAGCATATACTCATTGAGCAAGATGTTTTTCTCAGGCAGCATGCCTTTCACTGCGGATATAAAAATCAGCTCAGGATGAATCTTTTCCTTGTATGGTAAAATATACCCTTCTGCATACGCTGAGGGTACTGCTAATACAAGCGCCTCAACACTGTCGTAAACTGCAGCAGGATCAGTGGTTAAACTGAGTTTATCCGGACTGAAATACACCGAGCTTAAATACTTGGGATTGTGGTGACGGTTTTGAATATGGAGAGCCATCTTCTCACTGCGCACACACCACGTTACATCGTGTCCGACATCTGTGAGTATCTTTACCAGTGCTGTACCCCAGCTTCCGCTACCAATAACGCCAAATTTCATGTATCAAATATATAGGATACAGATGATAAAATTAGTCACAGCACACTGAACAACAATTCCTAAGCACGTAGGCACAAAGCCTGGATTGCTCTTTCAGAATTCAAAAACGGTCATTACTTTTTTACCTCAAATAATTCCTCTTTCTTAACCACCTTGACTTTCATGCCTGAACGTAACGTTTTGCTAACGGTGGTGTAAGGACCTACAACTACCTCATCCCCTACCTTCAAGCCTTCCGTGATCTCAATAAAATTAATATCCTGAATATCAGTTTTTACCTTGATGCGTTTTACTGTACCATCTTTCAGCAAAACAAAGACAACTTCTTCTAAAGCATCTACATCTTTAATAGGCTCTTCTCCACTTTCAACTTCATCAGAGTTGGCTGCTCTCTTATCCTTTTTTTCTTCTTTTCCAACAGCTAGGGTATCAGAACGATCGCGTGTCGTGACAGCATTGATTGGTACTGCCAATACATTGGTATGCGTTCTTGTCTGTATGTCTGCATTAGCGCTCATGCCAGGACGAAATGGAAAGTTTTGCTTCTTTCCTGGATCAATCAGGTCAGCATAAGAAGAAGGTATCAATCTAATACGTACTTCATAATTAGTTACATCTGTTGATGAAGCGGCTGCAGCTGCAGCAGTACCGGCAGTACCTCGACTGGTGCTGGAAATCTGTGTTACGGTACCGGTAAATTTTCTCTTGTTGTACGCATCAACCTCTATCAAAGCAGTATCACCGATACTTACTTTTGGAATATCATTTTCTCCAACATCCACCCTAACTTCGATCACACGCATGTCTGCAATACGCATCATCTCTGTTCCTGCCATCATGGAATTACCCACAACACGTTCACCTTTTTTTACATTCAACAATGACACCACACCCGTCATAGGAGAAAAGACACTTGTCCTGCCAAGATCTTTATTGGCACGCTGTAAACTAGCCCTGGCACTGGCAACTCCAGCCTGTCCACTTTTTATTGATTGCAATGCTGCATTGTAATCAGCCTTTGACGTGAGGTATCCATTCTCAGCTTGTTCAAACTCTAGTTTTGAGATCACTTTCTCCTGAAATAACTGTTTCTGACGCTGATACTGACGCTCAGCCTGCTCCATGCGCGCCTTGACAGCCGCCAAAGAAGCTGTTGCATTCTCTACTTGTGCAATTTGTTGTGCTACACCTGCAGCAGCCTGATCTCGCTGCGTTGCATATATATCCGCATATACCATTGCTAATAGTTGTCCCTTTGCTACGCTATCTCCTTCCTGAACGGCAAGTTGAACGATCTCGCCTGAAATATCCGGACTGATCTTCAGTTCAACTTCAGGATACACCTTTCCACTTGCAGTTACAATTTCAGTGATATTTTTAACAGTTGCTTTTTCAACAGTTACCTTAACTCCATCATCCTTTCCGATCAGACCTGTTTTTTTAAGAATTAACAACCCTAGCGCAACAACTGTGATTCCGGCAAGGATCCATATCCATTTTTTGTTCATGCTAACTGCTTTAACGTTATTATAATTTTAATCCTTGTCCTTTATAAAATTCAAGGACCTTCATTCTGAAAATAAATTCATACTGTGCAACTGCTTTATCAATTCTTGCTCTGGTAACATTGTTCTGATTACTAAGCCATTCTATCGTTTGCATTACACCAAGCTCATATCTTCTGTTCGCCAGTTCAAAAGATCGCATGGCTGTTTCCAATGCCTTCTCTCTCGCAAGGTAAGTTTGAAATGCACCCGAAGCGCTGTAGTAAGCATTGTAAATATCCTGCTTCAACTGAAGTTTATCACGGTCGATCGACAACTGACTGCTTTTGATATCTACCCTGGCTCTATGCAAATTCGCGCGTGCTTGTCCACCATTAAATATGGGTACATTCAACGATAATCCTATACCCTGACCAAACTGATCTCTAAGTTGTCTTGAAAATCCATCCCAATACTCAGAGAAATTTCTTTTTTGATAAAGTACATCATAGGTTGGCGAATACACTGGAACAAGTGATGAACCCTGCTTTATATATGCTCCCGTTTCCTGTTCACCGGTGAAATTTACTCCAGCTCCCTTTAGAAGAAACTGATTGAAATTGGTGGCGAGTTGTCCGAATGCTGTAACCGTTGGCTTCATCTGTGCTTCAGCAACTTTAAACCCTTTTTCTGCTGCCAACATCCTTAAATCATTCACCCTGATCTGCGGCTGAGATTTCAATGCAGCCTGATACACATCATCAGGATAGATCTCAAGTATGTTATCAACTGGAATTTTATCAACTTCAGGAATGACGAGTTCAAATGCTTGATCAGCAGGGAGATTGAGTACGGCCTTCAGCGATAGTTTGTCCAATTCAGCTTGTGAACTGGCTTGGATATACGTGGCGCTGTCACGAGCCAAGGTGGCTTCAAGTTCAGCAGCATTGAGCTCAGGCAAGCTACCGGCGTCCACCAATTTCCGGGTATTGCTCAGTTGGGCTTTGGTCTGATCCAGCACAAGCATACTGATCCTGACCTGCTCGTAGCTAAGCAATGCCCTTAGGTATTGTTGTGCAATGTTCAGCGCAACATCATTCATCGCTTTATCCACCGATGCCTTATCAGCTTCCATGGTATACTTGCTTGCTGAGACGTTATTCTTTGCACTGTTGAAATTGTACAAAAGTACATTGCTCTGCAGCGACATTTGTTGAAACATAGCAGAGCGACTTGTATAAACGTTTGTAGTTCTATCCAAGGTTCGTCCAAATGAAAAACCATGTGTTAGTCCATATGATAATGACGGTAAAGGTTGAAGAGATGATTGCTTGAAATTGATCTCAGATCGGTCAGCCTGTATCTCAGCTTGCTTAACAGTGATATTATTCTTTATGCCATATTCCACACACCTTCTCAGATCCCACTTATTGTCCTGTGCTGTTATGGTAACATGAATGAGAGAAAGTGAAAGCAAAACAAATAGCCTCGAAATCATATAAGAAATTTGTGATCGTTGAACTTGGAGAAAGCTTTAAACACTTTGCAAAGATTGTACTAAATGGGGGATTCTCAAAATTGGCCCATTTTTGATCAAATCGCATAAAATCTGAAATTCAATGATATGTCCTTCTCGCTTTTCTCAAACCTTGGCTTTTATGGCTTTGATTTATACCTCATGTGCTTTAGAACTTCTAATTTGACATTACTCGCTTTCCACATCTTGTTGAAAACAAATCGTGCTGACCAACGTAAATGATTCTACCTTCATTGTGCATCACGGTTGAAAACCGCTTTTTGCGGAATTCATTAAAAGGGAAGTCCGGTTAAATCCCGGCGCTATCCCCGTAGCTGTAAAAACCACACGCGCAAGCGAAACCATTTCTTCCACAGGACCACTGTTGATACGGGAAGGTCAGAAATGGGGTTAAGCCAGAAGACCTGCCTGCTGCAATTAAATAATCACGAGCTTTCGGGAGAAAAGCCGGAGATGTAGAAACTGTTCAGGCAGCTATTCATTTCTGTTCGTATCCGAAGGTTCATAGTAAAACAACCACTATGACCAGAACAATTGCTATTGCATGCACATTATTTGCTGCACAATTCCTTAATGCCCAATCTGATTCATCAACGGTATTAGATGAGGTTGTCGTTACTGCAAATCGTTTCCCGCAAAAACAAGTGAATACCGGCAAAGTGATGACAGTGATCACCAGAGCGGAAATTGAACGATCTCCTTTCAACACGTTGGGGGAACTACTAGGCAGGCAAACAGGCGTAACCATCATCGGATCAGCCAATGCTCCTGGTACAAATAACGACCTCTACATCAGAGGATCCGGCACAGGTCATGCGCTTGTGCTGATCGATGGCAATCCCGCCTATGACGTTTCCACCATCACTGCAACCTTTGACATTAATTTTATTCCACTCGGACAAATAGAGCGCATTGAGATCCTTAAAGGCGGGCAGTCAACTGTCTATGGCTCTGACGCTGTATCCGGTGTGATCAATATCATCACACGAAATAACAACAAGAAAAAAATATCCTCCACGCTCCATCTCGCCAATGGATCGTTTGGGACAAACACAATTGACATAACAATAACGGGTACAACAAATCGAATCAAATACAAAACACAATACCTGCGTACAACTGCTGTAGGTTTTTCCTCTGCAATAGATACCAATGCAGTAAAAAGTTTTGACAAAGACGGTATGCGACAAGAGTTTGCGCTTGCACAACTTGGATCAGCCTCAGAAAAAACTTGGAGTTGGAAAGCAGGTGCACAATGGAGTAAATATAAAAATGATATAGACCTATCTGGTTACACTGATGCAAGAGACTTTACGGTCAGCAATCAAAACCTTCAGTTCAGTGCGGGACTGACCCGAAAACTCGGCATCGGCAGCATACAGGCAAATTTTAATTTAAACAACAGCACGAGGAATTATCTGGACGACTCATTGCACCTCAATGGATTTGCAAAATTCATGCAATCAGATTACAAGGGCAGATCGGCATTCGCTGAAATATTTACCACCCTGAGACTTGCTGAAGGACTTCAGCTATTTGCGGGGGCTGACCAACGTTGGCAAAATACAGATCAGTCGTACCTCTCAATCAGCCAGTATGGTAAATATTTCACTGCATTGAGTCAGGATACAACGAAAATCAGCATGAGCAGCTTCACCACATCGTTGATCTACAACGGCAAAAAAGGGTTTAACCTGGAATCTGGCGTTCGCCTCAATCTGCATAACCTGTATGGCAGCAACATAACGTATACGTTCAACCCTTCCTATGTATTGAATGATCTTTTTAAATTAGCATTCAATCTATCATCTGCCTTCAAGGCCCCTACATTGTATCAGTTGTATGATGGTGCGATAGGTGAAAGAAACCTCAAACCCGAAACTTCAGTCTCTTCAGAACTTTCCATACAACTTTTAGGTATCAATAAAATTTCCGGAAGAGCAACCTTGTTTAACCGAAACATTAATAATGGCATAGATTATGACTATGCCAACAACAAATACTTTAATAACAACAAAGCAATTTCAAAAGGCATTGAATTGGAAGCCGGGTATCGTGAGAAGAAATGGAATATCATGCTGAACTATGCATACCTGACTGGCAGACTCTCAACAACAAAATTTGAATACGACTATGATAATTATGTATATGTAGCAAAAGGAGATACAACTTTTTCAAACTTGTTCAGGATTCCTGCACATAGCCTGAATGGAACAATCGGCATACAAGCCTCAAAAAAAATCTATATCTCGCTTGCACAACGTATAGCTGGCAAACGCTACGAAGGGATGTTTCAGTCGGCCCCGGTTGAACTGAAACCTTATCAAACCACAGACTTTTCTGTCCAGTACACCATCAGCAAATCGATCAAGGTATACACATCTTTGAAAAATATATTCAACGCAGATTATCAGGAAATATTTGGATATGCTGCCAGAGGCAGGAACTATTTGATCGGGATCAGGATCGGGCAATGAACATGAAGCCACCAAGTGTGATTTACGTTATGTGAAAGATATTCATTAATATTATGTTGTCTTATCAAGGTGATCAATGCTTCTTAAACAACTGACAGAAAAAGAATACAGATGACATTTGATGAAATTCTCACCGTGACGTTCACGTTGTTTGCCGTGATTGATATCGTCGGATCGGTACCTCTCTTACTCAGCCTCAAGGAAAAAATGGGCGGCATCCATGAGATGAGAGCAAGTCTGATCTCAGGAGCCCTTATGATCTTTTTTCTCTTTGTAGGAGAAAGATTTCTTGGTGTTTTAGGAGTGGATGTAAAATCTTTCGCTGTTGGCGGATCGATCGTGATCTTTATTCTCGGACTGGAAATGGTATTGGGCATTGAATTCTTCAAAGGTGACGCCGATCCAAAATCAGGAACTATTGTGCCCATAGCTTTTCCGCTGATCGCTGGATCAGGAACACTTACCACCATCATCTCACTGAGGGCAAACTACAGCGAATGGCCAGTACTGATTGGCATCCTGATCAATGTCATCTTCGTCTACATCGTACTTCACTCACTTGATTTTTTTGCACGAATTCTAGGTCCAGCTGGAATGTCAGCAATCAGAAAGTTTTTTGGGGTAGTGCTGTTGGCAATCGCTGTGAAGATATTCACCAGCAACGTAGGAGGATTGATAAAATGATCAAACGATCATTTCCTTAGACATAACTATTCTCAAGCATCCTTTTTTTCCTCATCACCAAAAAGCGGGAACTGATTTATTTTGTCCGCCAACGGATCTGAATCTACATTGATTCCTCTCCCTTTTGCCTCTTGATCAAGTTTTGTCGTTTCTTTTTCAAGATCTTTTATACTGATGAGCTTCGTACGTTTCTCCTGAGGCGGATTTAATTTATCTGAGCGCTCAAAATTCAACATCTCCTCCAGGATCTCAGCAGGCAGTGATGATTCTGCCGCATAGCCTAATTCAATTGCCTGCTTGGCAAAGAAACTATCCACCTGGATCCTTCTTTTGGTAAGATGTGCAAATTTGCCAAGAATGCGACATATGTTAGAACGTTCCTCAGGAGTAAGCTCTTCTGCAAATTCGTATTCTTCAATTTTTTTGAGCGACAAGATGATTGGCTCTAAAGTATCAAGAGATATTACATATACCGTGTAGTCGGCCATAGGATATACAAAATGCTTCAACGCCTCCAGCGTGTTGGAAGGCACAACGAAAAAGATCTCACGACGAACATCATCCTGACTAGCGTACTTCTTTGCAGCCTCCGCCTGTGTTTTTATATACAACGGAAAGTTATTGAGGTCTTCGCCGGCTGGACTCTTTGCATCAAACACAATGTATTCTCCGGCGATCCTGATGGTATTGTCTGGTGTTCCTTTAAATGGCACCTGATCCACATACTCGATCGTATGCTTTCCACAAATGGCCTTAATGTATTGTTGTGCCTGTAACTGATGGTCTGACCAAGTTGCTTTCAATCTGTCTATTCGCTCCTGGTCCTTTACCCGTATCAACTCCTGCTCCCTTCTTCGTTCGTCAGAAATATCCTGCTGTATGGCCTTGAGAGAAGCTACTGCCTCAGCATGTTCGGTCTTCCTGAATTCCTCATTTTTATGCAACCCGGCCAACTCTGTCTTGAGTTCCTGTATCTCTTTTGATAAATGATTATATCGTTCACTGATCTGCGACTTCTCGATCTGGAGGTCTGTCAACACCTGCTCTTTCTGCTTTCTGGCCTCTTGTTCACTCGCGTACAACTGCTTGACCTTTACCCCGCCTTCTCTGAGACTATCGATTTCAATGGACTGCTGAGCGATCCTGGCTTGTAAACCCGACTCCGCAATTTTGAGCACTTCAATATCTTTTCGCAAATCAGACAGTTGATTTTCTTTGGCAGCTGATTGTGATTTCAATTCGGAGGTTGCCTGTTGCAACGCACCCAATTCACTGGCTGCATCGGCAATAAGCGACTGCACCTTATTCCAGCTGAAAATACGTTCAAAGAACCCAATTCCTTTTAAACGATTGAATAATGCATTGAGCGATTCCAATTTGATTTCCATAATAGTGGTTGAATATCAAAGTTAATAGGGCATATCGTATTCTATTGGAGGTGTGTACTATAAATAACACTTTATTTTATCCACATCATGCAAATTCAGGTCATTTCATCCCATTCAAAAAAATCTATTTTGCGTATCTTGATCACTTAGCCAACACAACCAACAACACTTCAGTTATGGGAATTGTATTCGGGATCATCTATCACTTCATCGGAGGTGTAGCCTCTGGCAGCTTTTACATGCCGTTCAACAAGGTAAAAGGATGGAAATGGGAGAGTTATTGGCTCACCGGTGGAATATTTTCATGGCTGATCGTACCGCCCCTGGCAGCTTGGCTTACACTTCCCGGGTTTAGTGAGATCATTTCCAACACAGATACGTCTGTATTGCTGTTTACGTATGCAATGGGATTGCTTTGGGGGATAGGCGGACTCACCTATGGACTTGGGGTCAGGTACCTGGGGATGTCGCTTGGCAATTCAGTTGTCCTTGGTTTTTGTTCAGCATTCGGTGCACTACTACCTTCCATTTACTACAATTTCAATCCGAAAGAAGGTAAAACCAGTTTTGGTCAATTGTTATCTTCTACTGGCGGACAACTTGTTTTGTTAGGCGTTTTGGTTTGCTTGGTAGGAATATATATTTCAGGAAGAGCTGGAATGATGAAAGAAAAAGAACTGCCTGAAGAACAAAAGAAAAACGCTGTAAAAGAATTTGATCTGAAAAAAGGACTGATGGTCGCTATCGTTTCAGGCATCCTCAGCGCGTGTTTTAATTTTGGTATTGAGGCAGGAAAGCCAATGGCAGAACAGGCAGTAGCAATGGACCTCAATCCACTTTTTCAGAACAACGTGACCTATGTGGTTTTATTATGGGGCGGACTCACCACCAACCTGATCTGGTGCCTGATCCTCAACAACAGAAATAAATCCTTTGGTGATTATACTAACAGCAATAACCCCCTATTTAAAAACTACCTATTCTCTGCAATTGCAGGAACCACCTGGTTTTTGCAATTCTTCTTCTATGGTATGGGTGAAAGTAAAATGGGAAATGGTGCAAGTTCCTGGATACTGCACATGGCCTTCATCATACTCGTATCGAATCTCTGGGGTATTTTTCTCAAAGAATGGAAAGGAACATCAGCCAAGACCATAAAGACAATAACCATAGGGATTGTGACAATCGTTGCATCAGTTATACTCGTTGGCATCGGCAATTCACTGACATAACAGGCCTTTTGCCAGACCAAGTCTATCAATATTGTTTTACTTTTACCATACTTAATTTTTAACCAATAACCGACTAGCGAGCAATGAACTACAAACACGTCTCTTACCTCTGGAATGATGCTGAAGCAAAGAAAATTGAACATGATGAAGTCGCCCTCCTGATCTACCGATCAAACCTATTGGGCGCCGACTTAAGACTGACCAACTATGGCGGCGGTAACACCTCCTGTAAAGTAATATCGAAAGATCCCCTGACCGGAAAAGAAACAGAAGTGATGTGGGTAAAAGGATCTGGCGGAGATCTTGGAACATTGAAAAAAAGCGGACTGGCTGCACTCTATGTAGACAGGCTAAGAAGTCTGACAAACGTATATCGTGGAATTGCCCATGAAGATGAAATGGTGGAATTGTTCAACCATTGCATATTCGACCTCAGTTCAAAGGCTCCATCAATCGATACGCCACTGCATGGTTTTCTTCCATTCAAACATATCGATCACCTTCACCCTGATGCCGCGATTGCCATTGCTGCTTCAAAAGATGGAGAGAAGATCACCAAAGAAATTTTTAAGGGAACAATAGGATGGGTTGGCTGGCAAAAGCCTGGATTTGACCTCGGACTTCAATTAAAAAAATGTCTTGATGACAATCCCGGAATACGTGGCATCATGCTTGGATCACATGGATTGTTCACCTGGGGTGATACTGCTTATGAGAGCTATATTAATACCCTCGAGGTAATTGAACAGTGTGCAGAATACATACAATCAAACATAGGAAAAAAATCTCCTGTATTTGGCGGTGCAAAGATATCATCTGAATCACCTGAAAAAAGAAAGGAACAAGCTGCCATGCTTGCACCTGTACTTCGCGGCCTTTGCTCCACACATACACGCATGATCGGTCACTTTACGGATGACGAACGTGTGTTAGAATTCATCAACTCAAATGACCTTGACCGCTTGGCTCCGTTAGGCACCAGTTGTCCGGATCACTTTTTGAGAACAAAGATCAGTCCACTGGTTCTTCCTCTTCAACCCCTTGAAGATTTGAGTGATTCCAAAGCAATAAAAGAAAAACTTGAATCTTCCTTCGCTGCATACAGGGAAATGTATGCTGAATATTACAACACTTGCAAGCATCCTAATAGTCCAGCTATGCGTGATGCAAATCCTGTAGTACTTCTTTACCCCGGCATCGGCATGTTCACGTTTGCAAAAGATAAACAAACTGCAAGAGTTGCCTCAGAGTTCTATGTCAATGCAATCAATGTGATGAAAGGAGCAGAAGCCATCTCATCCTATACATCACTTCCCAGACAAGAGGCATTCAATATTGAGTACTGGCTGCTTGAAGAAGCAAAACTTCAACGCATGCCAAAACCAAAAGCACTCTCCGGTAAAATTGCATTGGTGACAGGAAGTGCCGGTGGCATTGGAAAAGCTATCTCAAAGAAATTGGCCGAAGAAGGCGCGTGTGTTATTCTGAATGATAACGATGAAGGAAGATTGGCAGCAGGTGCACTGGAGTTCGAATCAAAATTTAATAAAGATACGTTCACGACTGCTGTGATTGATGTAACTAAAAAAGATACAATAGATAAGGCTTTTGCACATGCAGCGCTATATTTTGGCGGAGTGGATATCGTGGTGAACAATGCCGGTATCTCCATATCAAAACCATTGGAGGAACATTCAGAACAAGACTGGGACCTCTTGTATGACATTCTGGTAAAAGGTCAGTTCCTGATCACACAAGCGGGCGTAAAAACCATGAGGAAGCAAGGTATTGGTGGCGACGTGATCAACATCGTAAGTAAAAATGCTCTTGTGAGCGGACCTAATAATGCTGGATATGGATCTGCAAAAGCAGCTCAATTACACCTGGGCAGACTTAACGCAGCAGAGTTGGGCGCTGATAAAATAAGAGTGAACACCGTAAATCCTGATGCAGTGATCAGCGATAGCAAGATATGGGCTGGTGCATGGGCCGAAGGACGTGCAAAAGCATATGGCATCACTGTTGACGAGTTGCCATCTTTCTATGCCAAGCGTACATTGCTAAACGAGATCATACTCCCTGAAGATATTGCCAATGCATGCTTTGCTATTACAGGGGGCTTGCTTAACAAATCAACTGGTAATGTGATCAATGTAGACGGTGGCGTAGCAGCAGGATTTGTGAGATAACTTATCTGTAATATTGAACAGCATCAATCATCATCTCATGCAGATCGATAAGTCATTGATAGAGGAACATAACCAACAACTCCTCAACAAGCACAAAGCTGATCTTGATCACCTTGCCTCAGGTATCAAGGAGATTCATTCTGTGATAGAAAAGCTTACAGCTTTTCAAATTGCAATACCCAGCTGGGCGCTTGGCACAGGCGGTACACGCTTTGGAAGATTCTCTGGGTTGGGTGAGCCTGGAAGTCTTGAAGAAAAAATAGCAGACGTAGGTCTCTTGCATGCACTGAATCGATCGAGTGGTGCAATTTCTTTGCACATCCCATGGGATATTCCCTCTGATTACAATAAGATCAAATCGCTTGCTGCTTCACACGGACTTCGCTTCGATGCAGTGAACTCCAATACATTCCAGGATCAACCCGGACAAAAGCTAAGCTACAAATTTGGCTCGCTCCAGCACGTTGATAAAGGGGTAAGAAAGCAGGCAATTGAGCATAATATCGAAGTGATCAAACATGGTGAACAACTTGGATCAAAAGCGATCACCGTGTGGCTTTCAGATGGTTCATGCTTTCCCGGACAACTTAATTTCAAAAAAGCATTCAAGAACACACTGGAAAGTCTTGAAGAAATTTATGCGGCGTTACCGGCTGACTGGAAAATGTTTATTGAATACAAGGCATTTGAGCCTAACTTTTATTCCATGACTGTTGGAGATTGGGGTCAATCTTATCTCTATGCCAGCAAGCTGGGAGAAAAAGCTAAAACACTGGTAGACCTCGGTCACCATCTTCCGAATGCAAACATCGAACAGATCGTTTCTCTGTTGATGATGGAAAATAAACTGGCCGGATTTCATTTCAATGATTCGAAATATGGTGATGACGACCTAACAGTGGGAAGCATCAATCCATATCAACTGTTTCTAATATTCAACGAACTGGTTCAGGGAATGGATGATATGAAGATGGATCACGCGAATGATCTGGGTTGGATGATCGATGCTTCCCACAATGTAAAAGACCCGCTGGAAGATTTATTACAATCGGTCGAAGCCATCAAGATCGCCTATGCACAATCTCTCTTGATCAATAGATCAGAACTTGAGTTGGCACAGGAAAAAAATGATGTGGCTGTTGCACAGGAGATACTGCAACAAGCTTACAGGACAGATGTCAGACCTCTTGTTGCGGAAGCAAGGCTAAGGACAGGCGGTGCACTACAACCTATACAACTATTCAGAAAAGCTGAACTAAGAAAAAAACTGATCGCAAAGAGAGGGTCAGCAAGTAAAGCAACAGGTCTATGAAAAATCAACCTGCGATATTGATTTTTGATATTGGCAAGACGAATAAAAAGTCAATCGTATTTGACGAACAATACAATATCCTGCTCGAGGATGTCACATCATTTGATGAACTGCAAGATGAAGATGGTTTCCCCTGTGATGATCTGGATAAGATAACGGCATGGATGATGAGCACTGCTGAGAGACTGATCCGTGATGAAAGATTTGACATCAAACAAATGAATTTTTCTGGTTATGGTGCGAGTTTTGTGCATGTTGACGAAAACAACAAACCCGTTACTATATTATACAATTATCTCAAACCTTTCCAAGATACATTAAAGACAACATTCATTCAGCAGTATGGTCCGCTGGATATACTTCTCGTTGAAACTGCCTCTCCCTTCATGGGAAACCTGAACTCGGCACTGCAGCTTTACCGGATCAAGCATGAACAACCTGAAGTGTACAACAAGATCAAGTACACGATGCACCTACCACAATATCTTTCATTCATATTTACCGAAAATCCTGTATCCGATATAACCTCAATTGGTTGTCATACCTTGTTGTGGAATTTCAATACCAATAATTATCACGACTGGGTAATTTCAGAAGGAATCGACAAAAAGCTCGCTCCTATCCAACCAACAAATTCAACATCAACAATTGAATTGTTTGGAAAAAAAATCAAAATCGGTATTGGCATACATGACAGTTCAGCCTCGTTGATTCCTTATGTCCGATCTCAGGAAAAACCATTTGCATTGATCTCCACCGGCACCTGGTGCATCACACTGAATCCTTATAATCAGCATTTGCTTACAAAATCTGAGCTTGATTCAAATTGCTTGTGTTACATGCAATACACAGGGAAACAGGTCAAGGCAGCTCAACTCTTTGCAGGAAACACGCATGAACGTGGAGTTGAAAAGGTCGCAGCATATTTTAGCATTGACGATGATTTTTATAAAAAAATCAGATACAACAAAGCGCTGTTGACCACTAACGATGCAAGGAAAAGTATATTACTGGAAGCAAAAAATAAGCGCAACTTCAGGGAATCGGTTTTTTTAGAAACTAACATTGATATTTTTTCAAACGAGACAGAGGCATATCATTTTTTAGTTGCTGAAATAATCAGGCAACAACAATATTCATCAGGCATGGTCATTCTCAACACACAAGTCGATAAGATCTGTATAGATGGAGGTTTTGGGAAAAATGATCTATACATGAACATGCTGGCTGAGGCCTTTCCAAATCATGAAGTAATTGCAGCCTCTGTTGCGCAAGCAAGCAGTATCGGTGCGGCAATGGTGATTAGCTAAGCAATGTTGAGCTTGCCAGCCGAAGGCTGGAGAGGTTGAGAAAAGTATAGGGAGGTTTATGTTTCGAACGCCTCAACCTAAATAACCTATAGACAGCAACAACTACCAGGTTCTTTTCTCCAAAAACTTCTCTAATTCAGCACGGCTGATCTGCGGTTCTGTTGGATGCTGCTTGATCCATTCTAAAAATGATGTCTTGATCTCTTCAGTCCACTGATTATCGATTTGACCTGCATTGTACTTGCCAGATTTCAACACATCTTTTGAAAAACGATCCCTTACAGAAATAAACTCTGCAGTTGCGATGACATGCTCTGCCAGGTGTGCGGGAATAAAGAGAACTCCTTCACGTTCAGAGATCACAAGATCGCCAGGTAACACAATTGCACCACCTATGCGGATTGGTGTATTTAATCCCCCCAGTACAACCTGCTCAAGAAAGGAAGGATGAAAATCGCGCACAAACGCGTTGAACCCGGGGATCTTTGCAAGTCCGGATAGATCCCTTGCAGCTCCATCAAAAATTACTCCAGTACCTGTTTTATTAAAAATTGATGTACCAAGATTATCTCCAATAAGCGTACCCTGTGCAATTTTACCAAATGCTTCTGCTACATACACGTCACCTTTTTGCAAGATCTCAATAGGCCAGGCATTGGTGTTGCCTTTTCTTCCATCACGTTTACCTCTTTCCTTGATCTGCAATTCCAGATCCGGACGAGAAGGAATAAATCTGGCAGTTACAGCCCTTCCAACAACAGGAACATCATCATGCACCATTTTCCAATTACCTTCGAACTGATTCTTATACCCTTCGTTATTCAAAATCTGCCAGGCCTCTTCGATACCAATACGTTTCGCCCGCTCAATCAATTCATCACTGACCTTAGGCCTGCCATCCGAAAATCGCTCACCCTTCCAACTTGCAGTAAGATAGATGAGCTCATCTTTGGAGATGGACTGTGCAAAAGAAAAGAACTGTGCTGTGATGAATGCAAATAATAAGATGTATTGTTTACGCATGGTCAGTGTTTAATGCTAAATGGCAGCTTGTTGAAAAACTTCTTTTAGTCTTGCGGCAACGATCTTATCCTCTCCATCTCGCAAACACCACGCGGTGACGCCCAAACTATCACCGCCACCGGTAACCTCAATAGAAGGCCGTCCATTTCGAAGATCCGCTTTTATTTCGTCACCATTCTTTTTGAACTTTGACTTATCCCAAGTGATCGTCAGTGTAGGTGTTACATTTCCAAGCACTGGATGATAAACGTTCGTTTTTACACCATCTACTTCCTGAACTGCTTTGATGATCCTGTCGATGCGCTGCTGATACTTGGCATACTCTGCTTTATGATCGAGGTTGACAAATGCTTCTAAAGCAACATACATACCGAGAATCTCTTCTTTGTTGACTTTCATACCACGGCCGATGGTTTCACCACGGGGAGGCATTGACAATCTTGCAGCGGAAATGATCTCTTTCTTACCCATCAGGATACCTGCGCTTTGTGGACCTCTCAATGCTTTACCACCTGATATGGCAACAAAATCAAATCCCATGTCATTGAATCGCCATAGATTCTCAACAGGTGGAACATCCGCTGCTATATCAATGGTTGTGGGGATGCCATATTTCTTACCTATTGCAACCCATTCTTCATGCTTGATCTTTCCATTGTCAGCACTGATATGCAGAAAATGCATAGCAGCTGTATTTTTATTGATTGCCTTGATAAGCTCATCGACAGTCTCAATGAAAACCATTTTGACACCAGTGTTCGTCAGTGCCTGATTGTAGGCAATGCCATGTCCCTTTTGACAGATCACTTCAGTTTTCATGCCAGTACCTTCAAGTTTCGGCAGTTGTCTTACTTTATTCGGATCCATTCCAGTAAGTATACCAGCCATGCCAAGCGTTAATGCAGCGAATGCTCCACTGGTAACAACTGCTGCTTCTGCGTGCGTGATTTGTGCGATTCTTTCGCCGACCTTATCCTGAAGTTCATCCAGCATACAGAATTTATCTGAAGAATACTTGATGGCTTCAATCGTTTCTGGTCGCATTAAGGTTGCCGTCATCGAGGTATATGTTCCTGCAGCATTGATGAAGGTTCTTACACCAAGCTCTTTAAAAAGATCTCTTTTAGCAACTTGTGCTAAAGGAGCTGCCTTAGCTGTACCCATGTCAGTCAACAAAGCAGTTCCAGCAACCGGCGTAACAGAAAGATATTTAATAAGGTCTCTGCGTTTCATAATTTATATTTTATTTCTTACCTGCCATTGCGATACAATCCATCTCAACAAGAGAGTTACCGGGAACACCGCCGTAAGTAGCCACTGTTGTACGTACCGGAGGCTTTGCACCGAAGCGTCCTTTGTAAACCTCATTCATGCCTTTGTAATCGGCCAGATCAGCAAGATATACATTCACCTTCAACACCTTGTCCATGGATGATCCCGCCCGGATCAATTCAGCTTCTAATTCTTTTAGAACATGATCCGTGTGGGCTTTGATATCACCTTCAAAATGCGCACCTTTTCCGGCTACGAATACAAGGCCTCCAAAAGTGGTTGATCCTGAAAATAAAGGAATGTCATCCTGTGTTTCGATATTGTTACATACTTTCTCTTCTACAGCAGGCTTTTCCTCTGCTTTTGCTAACGCGGCAATACCTGTCATTCCGATGAGTGAGGCAAACATTTTTTTAAATGCTGTTCTACGTTGTTCAGTTTTCATGTTGGTTTTATTTTAATTCGACAATCATTTCTATTTCAACTGCTATGTTGTTGGGAAGTGCATTTACCCCAACAGACGACCTTGCATGTTTACCGCGATTCCCAAAAACTTCAACCATAAGATCTGAGAATCCATTCATCACTGCAGGCTGTTGTCCAAAGGTAGATTCAGAGTTGACCAGCCCAAGCACTTTCACTACTCTCTTCACTTTGTCAAGATCTCCAACATATCCTTTCAACGTGGAGATGAGAGAAATCCCGGTGAGTCTTGCAGCCTCCTTACCTTGTTCAACCGTCAGGTCTTTACCAAGCTTACCATAGATCTGACCACCGCCTGGTTTATCCGGACCATGTCCGGATAAATATAATGTGTTGCCCACCTGAACCACTTTTACATAATTCGCAACAGGGGCTACGGGAGGGATCAACTGAATATTTAATGTGCGAATTCTTTCTTCAGGATCAACCTCCGCCTCAGCTGATGTAAAAACGAGACAAACAGGGGCCTTCACCATGATGTCTTGTTTGGTATCTTTCATTCTACCAATTTGATCATCGAAGGAAAAAACCTGGATCTTGTTTTCTTTTTGGCTGGCAACAAAGACAAACTTTCCGGTCGGATCAAAAGAAAAATTACGCGGCATTGTTGCCACAGGCTGATGGTATACTTTTTCCAGCTTACCGTTTTTCTGAATCGCAAATACCGTAACCTCATTAGTACTTACTCGATTGGACGTTAGCAACCACTTGCCATTGGGGGAAATATGAATATCTGCACTCCCTTTGTTTGTCGACTTGGCTGTATCAGCTGCAAGCGTCTGGATCAATTTAAAATTACCTTCATTCACACTGAACACATCCACCAATCCAGTCAACTCATTGATCAGGTAAGCATGTGTACCTGCTGAATTAAAAACCATATGTCTGGGGCCATTACCTGGAGTAATATCGATGAGTTTTGCTTGTTCGTCAACCAGTCCGTCTGAATAAATGCGATGCTGGTAGATCTTATCCGTTCCAAGATCAGTTACATACAAATAATGTTGATCAGGCGACAATACAGCATTATGCGCATGAGATGCTTGCTGTCTGGATTTATTTACACTTGACCCTTTGTATACAATATGCTGCGCTACCGGTAAAAGTCTGCCGTTATCAGTTTTAAATACACTCAGACTTCCTGAACTATAATTTGCAGTATAGGCTGTCTTTGATTTCTGTCTGTATGTAATGAAGCATGGTCCGTCACCTACTGTGTTAGCAGAATTCAACAATGAATAGACCCCTTTTGAGTTAAGCTCATAAGCAGACACGGCCGACTTCCCTCCACCCTCTTCTGCCACTGCATACATGTGCTTGAGATCAGGCGTGGCAGTCAGATAAGAAGCATTAGGATTTGAAATACTATACTTTGAGTTTGCCTTTCCGCTCGAAAGATCAACAGAAAATACTTCGATCCCTGGATTACCTGCACCCGTATATGACCCAACGATCAGTTCATATTTAATACTATCAGCCTGTACAGCTGAAAAAAACAAGCTTGAAGCCACAAGAATTGCAGACAACATAATACTTCGTTATTTTAAGGGTATAAATTACTGATTATTGTTCAAATTATTGAAGCCTATTCTCGGTTAATTTTAATCTTGAATTTTCATTACATTTAGAGAGCTGTTTCACAAAATAAATATTCCGATAATGAAGAAGTTAGTCTCTTTATTGAGCATGTTAATGCTGGTAAACATTGCTATTGCCCAGGTTGAGAAAGCATTTGATCTTGTGATAAAGGGTGGAACAGTGATCGACCCTAAGAATAATATTCATGAAGTTCTTGATATCGCTGTTAAATCGGGTAAAATCGTACAAGTTGGAAAAGGCATTGATACCGCACTCTCAAAGCAAATCGTTAATGCAAAAGGGCTTTATGTTACACCCGGACTCATTGATATTCACGGACATGTATTTCATGGCACACAGGATAATCACTACCTGAGCGATGGATTTGATGCACTTCCGCCCGATGGCTTCACATTGAGGAGTGGAGTGACTACAATTGTTGATTGTGGTGGTGCGGGATGGAGGAATTTTACCACATTCAAAAAAAATGTGATTGATCGATCTCGTACAAGGGTACTTTCATTTCTGAATATAGTAGGTGAAGGTATGCGAGGTGGTGCCTACGAGCAGAATATCGATGATATGGATCCTGTTGCAGCCTCAAACATGGCAAAGCAATACAAACAACATATCGTTGGTTTCAAGCTGGCGCATTTTTCCGGACACGATTGGAGGCCGACAGATAGGGCCGTCGAAGCTGGAAAGCTTGCAGGAATGCCTGTAATCATTGACTTTGGCGGGGCGAACCCCACTTTGTCGATTGAAGAATTATACATGAAACACCTAAGACCTGGCGATATCTACACACATACATATGCTTCACTCAACGGCGCAAGAGAGACCATTGTTGATGAAAAAACAAACCAACTAAAACCATTTGTACTCGAAGCTCAACGAAGAGGAATAATATTTGATGTGGGTTATGGCGGTGCAAGTTTTAATTTCACTCAAGCCATTCCTGCACTGAAAGCAGGTCTCTATCCAAATACTATTAGCACTGACCTTCATACAGGAAGCATGAATGCTTCAATGAAAAACCAACTGGACGTGATGTCAAAATTCATGCTCATGGGCATGCCACTTGTTGAGGTCATACTTGCCAGCACATGGGCTCCTGCAAAAGCGATTCAACGCGAAGAACTCGGTCATCTTTCTGAAGGTGCAATCGCAGATATTGCTATACTGCGCATACTCAAAGGAAAATTTGGCTTCTATGACAAAACAGGCTACAAGCTAATTGGTAAGCAAAAATTCGAATGCGAAATGACGATCAAAGGTGGAAGCATCGCATACGATCTTAATGGTACTGCTTCACCTATCTATGTAAGATGATCATCGGACAATTCTCTTTCTGAAGGCAGCAACATCAGCTGATGTTACAGAATCTTTTTTGTTTCCGAATTTTTTTCTGACGTACGTTGTTATTTCTGAAAGCTGCTCATCCTTCAGATAATCAAATCTTGGCATTACGTTATTATATTCCTTGCCTAATACATTAATTGGACCTTCAAGTCCTTTTAATAACACCCTCAATAGTTTCTGTTTATCACCAATGACCCATTCGGCATTCACCAACGGAGGATATCTGTTGCCATCACCAAGACCATTGGCTTGATGACAGCCTCTGCAATAGGTATTATACAACTGTTCACCCTTACTAACGTGGCTACTGAGTCCCAGATCATCACGCACAGGATCGGGGTTCTTGATGTTGGTCCTGTTTTCTCTGGCACGCATTCCTTCAAGATTCTTTTCACTGAATTTTTTCCTGTCACCAGTATACATCACCCGCCAGATCTTTCCTTTTTTTGAATCAGCGATATATAAAGATCCGTCTGGTCCAACAGAAAGACCCATAGGTCTGTATTTCGCATCTGCTGTATTAATAATTGTATCCCTTCCTGCAAAACCATCTGCAAAAACTTCCATCTTCTGTGACTTGCCATCCTTGAATGGAATAAATGCAACGAAGTAACCAGCCTGTGGATAAGGTGCACGTATAGTAGAACCATGCAAGGCAACAAAAGCACCATTCTTGTATCGTTCAGGAA